>JAGCPK010000016.1 GCA_017965725.1 Prevotella sp. | reverse complement strand
GAGACCCATGCCTGGGTTGAAATTTTCGACGGCTACAACTGGCTGGGCTTCGACCCCACCCACAACTGCCGCATCAGCAACGGCTACGTCAAACTGGCCCACGGGCGCGATGCCCGCGACTGCTCCGTCAGCCGTGGCATGTACACAGGTCAGGCCAGTCAGCAAACCACGATTCACGTTACATTACATGAGATATGATTAAGACAATAGTATCCACGGAACTGCCTGTCGATGAACAGTTCCGCATCCGTAAGAATGTCATACAGAACGGTAAGGAAGGTCTCCGCTTCTGTGTGGTTACAGGTACTCACGGCGACGAACTCGAGGGGCAGATGGTGTGCTACGAACTGGCACGCATCGTAGGAGAGCATCCCGACTTGCTCTGTGGAACGCTGGAAATTTATCCGGCATTGAATCCTCTGGGCATCGACACCATCCAGCGGGGTATTCCCAATTTCGACCTCGACATGAACCGCATCTTTCCCGGTGATCCACAAGGCACGATGGCAGAACAGACCGCTCATGCCATCATCGAGGACATCAAGGGGGCTGATATGGTCATCGACATCCATTCCAGCAATCTCTATCTGCGGGAGACACCCCAGGTACGCATCAATATACAGAATGCCGAATGGCTCATGCCATTTGCCGAATGGCTAGGCATGGATTTCATCTGGGTTCACGATGCTACCACTGTATTGGAGGCAACGCTGGCCCACTCGCTTAATTCCACCGGTACGCCCTGCCTGGTGGTGGAGATGGGTGTCGGTCAGCGCATTAACCATAAGATGTGCCGTCGGTTGATAGAAGGCATCCTTCATCTGATGATGCGCATGGGCATGTGGAAAGGCAGTGCCAGTGCAGATTTGCCCAAACCCATCGTCTGCAAGGGCGACTATGTGACTTTCCTCAATGCCGAGACGTCAGGCGTATTCCTGACAGAACTGAAATGCGGTATCAACGTCAGCCGCGGTCAGACCATCGGACAGATTGTCAATCCGCTTCGCGGCCAGGTACTCAGTAACGTTATTTCTCCAATTGATGGCTATCTGTTCACCATTCGTGCCTACCCGATAGTCTATGAAGGCTCGCTGATGGCGCGAATCTTTAGGAGTGAAGAGTAAAGAATGAAGAGTGAAGTATTTTTATGAGAGTAGAAACTATATTTGAAATGAACTCGCCCTACCGCGATAATTTCCGTATTCAGGGCTATCGGTTTGGTAAAGGAACCAAGACATTGGCTATTGTGGGCGCCATGCGTGGCGACGAGGTGCAGCAACAGTACATCTGTTCGCAACTGGTGAGCCGCCTGACGATGATGGAACAGCGTGGTGAAATTGTTGATGGCCATAGCCTGCTGGTCATTCCCTCATGTAATCCGTTCTCGATGAATGTCTGCCGCCGTTTCTGGGCAATGGACTCGACGGATATCAACCGTATGTTTCCCGGCTACGACCAGGGGGAGACCACCCAGCGCATTGCCGCTGCCATCTTCACAGCCCTCAATGGTTTTGAATATGGCCTGCAACTGGCCAGTTATTATGTGCCTGGCGACTTCATCCCCCATGTGCGGATGCTGAAGACGGGCTATGAGGATGTTGAGACTGCCAGGCTCTTCGGCATGAAGTATGTCACCATCTGCAAGCCGCGCCCGTTTGACACCACGCTGCTCAACTACAACTGGCAACTTTGGGCAACCAAGGCTTTCTCCGTCTATGCGGGACAGACCAACCAGATCGACCTGAAGACCAGCGGCGAGACCATCGATGCCATCCTGCGCATGATGCAACGGACGGGCATAGTTAGTCACGGCTCTTTGGGTGCTGCCTACGAATCTGTCGTCATCGACGAGGTAGAACTCCTCCACGTAAAGGCTCGTCACGCAGGCATCTTCTATCGGTTAGTGAATGCAGGTAGTCGCGTATTCCCTGGCGAGTCACTGGCTCACATCATCGACCCTTATAATGGGCAGATACTCAACGATGTCAAAGCGACAGTCGAAGGCACTGTGTTCTTCGCCCACAACCGTCCCGTCGTCCTACAGAATGCATTGCTATTTATGATACATACACTTTAATATTTGATAATGATGAATGAAAAATTTGAAATAAAAGAGCTTGACCAAGTGGTCGTTCGTTTCTCTGGTGATTCTGGCGACGGTATGCAGTTGGCCGGTAACATCTTCTCTACGGTGAGTGCCACCGTTGGTAATGGTATTTCCACGTTCCCCGACTATCCTGCTGATATCCGTGCCCCGCAAGGTTCTCTGACAGGTGTCAGTGGTTTCCAAGTGCATATTGGTGCAGGAAAGGTTTATACCCCTGGTGACAAGTGTGATGTGTTGGTGGCAATGAATGCTGCAGCCTTGAAGACACAGCTGAAGTATTCAAAGCCGCAGGCAACCATCATTATTGATACTGACTCTTTCGGTCCTAATGACTTGAAGAAAGCGCAGTTCCAGACAGAGGACTATCTGGGTGAGATGGGTATTGACCCAGACCGTGTCATCCAGTGTCCATTGACAACCATGGTGAAGGATTGTCTTGCAGATACAGGAATGGACAATAAAGCAGTCTTGAAGTGCCGTAATATGTTCGCTCTCGGACTGGTTTGCTGGCTCTTTGACCGTGATCTCTCTCTGGTCGCTAACTTCCTTCGTGAGAAATTCGCTAAGATACCCGCTATTGCAGAGAATAACATCAAGGTCGTTCAGGCTGGTTACGACTATGGACATAATACCCATTCCTCAGCGATGAACGTATATCGTATCGAGACTAAGGAGAAAGAGCCTGGTCGCTATATGGATATCACTGGTAACAAGGCGACAGCCTATGGCTTTATCGCAGCCGCCGAGAAAGCGGGTCTGAAGCTTTACTTAGGTTCTTATCCTATAACACCTGCAACAGATGTGCTGCATGAGTTGTCTAAGCACAAGTCATTAGGTGTGACAACTGTTCAGTGTGAGGATGAGATCAGTGGATGTGCCTCTGCCTTAGGAGCCTCTTTTGCAGGAGCCTTAGGTGTGACATCTACCTCAGGTCCTGGTATCTGTCTGAAGTCTGAGGCGATGAATCTTGCAGTGATTATGGAATTGCCTTTGGTGGTACTTGACGTACAGCGTGGCGGTCCTGCTACGGGTCTTCCTACAAAGTCAGAACAGACAGACCTTCTGCAAGTGCTTTTTGGGCGTAATGGTGAGAGCCCGATGCCTGTGCTGGCAGCTACGAGTCCTGCCGACTGTTTCGACGCAGCCTACCAAGCATGTAAGATGGCATTAGAGCATATGACTCCGGTAGTACTTCTCACCGATGCTTATATTGCCAATGGTTCTGGTGCCTTTAAACTGCCAGAGATAACCAAGCTTGATGCCATCAATCCTCCATACGTTCCAGAGGAGTTGAAGGGGAAGTGGACACCTTATATGCGTGCAGAAAACGGAACTCGCTATTGGGCTGTTCCTGGTCGTGAGGGATTCACCCATATCCTTGGCGGTCTGGAGAAAGACTCAGAGACTGGTGCTATCTCAACGAATCCTGAGAATCACGATTTGATGACTCGTCTACGCCAGCAGAAGATTGCTAATATTCAGGTACCTGACTTGGAAGTAGAGGGTGATGTGAAAGATGCTGATTTACTCGTAGTAGGCTTTGGTTCAACCTATGGTCATCTGCATTCTGCGATGGACGAGCTCCGTACCAAGGGCTATAAGGTGGCACAGACCCACTTTAAGTACTTGAACCCACTGCCCAAGAACACGGCAGAAGTGCTCTCTCGTTATAAGAAGGTGGTCGTTGCTGAGCAGAATATGGGACAACTTGCCGCCTACCTGCGTATGAAAGTGGATCACTTCACGCCTGAGCAGTTTAATCAAGTGAAGGGTCAGCCATTCGTAGTGGAAGAGTTAGTCAACGCATTTGAGGACATTTTAAAGAAGTAAAGCTATGAGTACATATACAGCACAAGATTATAAGAAAGGACAGCCACGTTGGTGTCCGGGATGCGGTGACCACTTCTTTCTGGCATCGCTGCATAAAGCATTGGCAGAAATAGGTGTTGCTCCTTATGATACTGCCGTTATTTCTGGTATCGGTTGTTCCAGCCGTCTGCCACACTATATGGCAACCTATGGTATGAATACGATTCACGGTCGTGCTGCTGCTATTGCGACAGGCGCAAAGGTAGCTAACCCCAATCTGACTGTATGGCAGGTTAGTGGTGATGGTGATGGACTTGCTATTGGTGGTAATCACTTTATCCACACCAATCGTCGTAATATTAATCTGAATATGATTTTGCTGAACAACCGTATCTACGGTTTGACCAAGGGACAGTATTCTCCAACCTCTCCTCGTGGCTTCGTCTCTAAGTCGAGTCCTTATGGTACAGTGGAGGATCCTTTCCGTCCTGCAGAGTTATGCTTCGGTGCTCGTGGACATTTCTTTGCCCGTGCTGTTGCCACTGATTCCCAAGGTACTGTGGAAATCTTAAAAGCTGCCTATGAGCACAAAGGCGCTGCTGTTTGCGAGATTCTGCAGAACTGTGTCATCTTTAATGATGGCACACATGAGAGTGTTTACAACAAGGAAGGTCGTAAGAAGAATGCCATTTACGTTCATCATGGCGAGAAACTAGTATTTGGTGAAAACAATGAGTTCGGTCTTGTGCAGCAAGGTTTCGGTCTGAAGGTTGTTGAGATTGGTAAGGATGGCTATACCTTAGACGATGTCCTTGTTCATGACGCTCATTGTGAGGATAATACCTTGCAGTTGAAACTTGCCCTGATGGGTAATGGTGACGGATTCCCTATTGCCCTTGGTGTCATCCGTGATGTAGATGCTCCTACATACGACGACTGTGTGCAGGCTCAGATTCAGGAGGTCAGCAGTCAGAAGAAGTATCATAATTTCTCAGAACTTCTGGAGACCAACGACATATGGGTTGTAAGATGATGAAAAGACAGAAGAT
>JAGCPK010000015.1 GCA_017965725.1 Prevotella sp. | reverse complement strand
TGGGCCCGGGTTTCTTCGAGAGTTTTGGCACGCAGGGCATCAAACTCAACGGACTGGCGGCCTCTGCCATCCTGTTGAACATCCTTGTGATGTTCGCCTGCTACTATATCTTCTTTGATACCAGCCATGCGACCAACCTGCCCATGATGGTGGGTACACTCTATGGCGCCGTCACCAACACCCCTGGTCTTGGTGCTGCCAACGAGGCGCTGAACACGGTCTTCCCCAACGGAGCCCCCCAGATAGCCTCGGCCTACGCCTGTGCCTATCCCCTCGGTGTGTTGGGCATCATCGGAGCCACCATCTTAATCCGCTATCTCTGCAAGGTGAAACTGGAGAAAGAGGAGTATCGCCTGAAGGCCCTCGAAGAGACCAGCATCAACAAGAAACCCTATAAGATGCACCTCGAGGTGACCAACCAGTACCTGGAGGGAAAGACACTCTTACAGGTACACGACTTCCTGAACCGCGACTTCGTGGTGTCACGCCTCGTACACGACGGTGAGTTGTGCATCCCCAACCGCGATACCATCTTCCACTTAGGCGACCAGATGCTGATTGTCTGCGCAGAGGCCGATCAGGAGGCTATCATGGCCTTTATAGGTCCGAAACTTGACATTGACTTCGAGCAACAGGACCAGCCGTTGGTATCCAAGCGTATCCTGATCACCAATCCGAAGATCAACGGCAAGACCCTCGCCTCGATGCATTTCTCGAGTGTGCATGGCGTGAACGTGACCCGTGTCACCCGTCATGGTATAGACCTCTTCGCCTCGGCATCCCTCCCCCTGCAGGTGGGTGATAAGATTATGGTGGTAGGTCCTGAGGATGCTGTCGATCGCGTGGCCGGTCAGATGGGTAACTCCACCCGTCGTCTGAATGCGCCGAATATCGCCACCATCTTCGTGGGTATCTTCCTCGGCCTTATCTTCGGCTCGTTCCCCTTCGCCATCCCAGGGATGCCTGTACCTGTGAAACTCGGACTGGCAGGTGGTCCGCTGATCATCGCCATCCTCATCGGACGATACGGGTATAAGATACGCCTCGTCACCTACACCACGACATCTGCCAATATGATGCTGCGTGAGATTGGTCTCGTGCTGTTCCTGGCGTCTGTGGGCATCAAGGCAGGTGCAGGATTCTTCGAGACAGTGATCGAAGGCGACGGACTGCTGTATGTGTTGACGGGATTCCTGATTACCGTCATCCCCATCCTGATTGTGGGCCCTGTCGCACGTATCCGTTACAAACTTAACTATTTCACCATCGCAGGTCTGATTGCCGGTACCTATACCGACCCCCCTGCCCTGGCCTACGCCAATAGTATCTGCTCGAAGGAGGCGCCCTCGCTGGGTTACTCGACGGTCTATCCGCTCTCGATGTTCCTCCGTATCTTCACCGCGCAGATTATCGTACTTTTCTTCTGTGGTTAATTCAACAAATAATAATACACTTAGCAAAATGAATCACATTAAGATCCTGCTCAGCGGACTGCTGATGATCAGCGCCTCGACGGTGTTCGGCCAGGGAGCCAAGAACATCCGCATCAATGAGGTCATGACCAACAACACCGCCAGCATTCAGGATGAGTTCGGCAACAGAGAGGCTTGGATTGAGTTGGAGAACACCTCATTCACAACCTACAATGTCCGTGGCATGTATTTCACCACCGACCGCAGCGTACTCAATCCCGACATGAGTGTGCCTGAGCGCATCAAACGTATGAGTGTCATCCCCAACGGAGACCCCCGTACGCAGATTGGCGGAAGGCAGCACTTGGTATTCTTCTGCAACTCAGCACCTGCCCAGGGCAAGTTGCACCTCTCACTGAAGGTTCCCATGTCGGAACCGCTCTGGATTGGTTTCTACAACGGCAACGCCACAGAACTGATCGACTCCGTGAGCATCCCAGCACTGGCAGCAGACCAGAGTTTTGCGCGTCAGAACGCCACCTCTTGGGCTGTCAAGTCACCAGAGAACGTCACGCCTGGCATCGAAAACTTCATCAAGACCGATGAGACCAAGGATGCCTATCTGAAGCGTGAGGACCCCCACGGTTTCGGTATCACCCTGCTCGCGATGGGTATCGTGTTCTTCTGTCTGTTCCTGCTGTTCGTGTTCTTCTGGGTCTTCGGCCTTGTCATGCGTCATCTTGACATGGCGAAGAAGGTGGTCAACACCCAGCCTATCAAGCCCATCACGAAGACGGTTGAGGTCACTCACGACCTGGCTCACGCCACAGGTAACATCCTGCAAGATGGTCTCAAGACAAAAGGCAAGGACAAGGAGGTCTATATCGCTGTTATCGCCATGGCCCTGAAACAATACCAGGACGATGTCCACGATGTAGAGTCGGGTATCATCACCATCAAGTCGAAAAATACGGACTGGACGGATGAAGGTAGTCAGATGACCCATTTCTCCACGCCTGTCATCCCCACCCAGCATAATGCGCCCTGCATCCCCACTGGGCCCGAATTGAAATAGAAGAATGTACAATTTGACAATTTACCATGTACCATTTACTGGTGCGCTCGGTATCGTCAGATTGTTAAATAGAAAAATCAATTGTAATTTGTAAATTGTAAAATTGTAAATATCAAATATGAATCGTTATCAATATAAAGTCCAAGGCGTCGATTACGACGTAGAGATAGAAGAAGTAGAGGGCAACGTTGCCAAGGTGAATGTCAACGGCATCCGTTTCGACGTGGAACTGAAACAGCCCATCAATGCCACCAGCACGCTGAAGAAGGTGCATGTCGAGGCACCGAAGCCCGTGGCCCGTCCTGCAGTGGCTCCTGCCGCTGCCCCTGCAGCCGACAAGCCGATGGCTGCAGGCACCGGCACGCCTGTGAAGGCCCCGCTGCCTGGCACCATCACAGAGATCAAGGTCAATGTGGGCGACACTGTCAAGCAGGGCGACGTGGTACTCGTGCTCGAGGCCATGAAGATGCAGAACAGCATCGAGTCAGAGTGTGCAGGTACCGTCACCTCCATCACCATCAAACAAGGCGAAACTGTCATGGAAGGTGCCGTCCTCATGACCATCGGGTAAATTGTAATTTGTAAACTGTAAAATTGTAAATAATATCTATGGATCTCGGTCAGTTTATCATACAGAATTTCCATGAGTTCCTCACCTACACGGCATTTGCCAATGCCACGGTGGGCAACCTCATCATGATTGCGGTGGGAGCCTTCTTCATCTGGCTCGCCATCAAGAAGGACTTCGAGCCGCTGTTGCTCGTCCCCATCGGACTGGGCATCATCCTCGGCAACATCCCCTTCCGTGCTGACGCAGGCCTCGAGATTGGACTCTACGAGGACAACTCCGTGCTGAACATCTTCTATCAGGGTGTGCGTCAGGGTTGGTACCCGCCACTCATCTTCCTGGGTATCGGAGCCATGACAGACTTCTCTGCCCTACTCGCCAACCCGAAACTGATGCTCATCGGTGCAGCCGCCCAGTTTGGTATCTTCGGTGCATATATGGTGGCCCTGGCTATGGGCTTCGAACCGTCACAGGCAGCAGGTATCGCCATCATCGGTGGTGCCGATGGTCCTACCGCCATCTTCCTGAGTTCGAAACTCTCCCCCAACCTCATGGGAGCCATCGCCGTCTGCGCCTATTCCTATATGGCCCTGGTGCCTGTCATCCAGCCGTTCATCATGCGTCTGCTCACCACTGAGAAGGAGCGTGTCATCAAGATGAAGCCGGCTCGTGAGGTGTCTCAGACAGAGCGCATCCTCTTCCCCATCATCGGCCTGTTGCTCACCACGTTCATCGTACCCTCAGGCCTTCCCCTGCTCGGTATGCTGTTCTTCGGCAACCTGTTGAAGGAGAGTGGCAAGACCACCCGTCTGGCGAAGACTGCCGGTGCAGCGCTGAACGATATCGTGGTGATGCTGTTGGGTCTGACAGTAGGTTGCTCCACCCAGGCTTCAGAGTTCCTGACCTTCAACACCATCAAGATCTTCGCCCTTGGTGCCATGGCCTTTATGATTGCCACCGCCTCGGGTGTCTGCTTCGTGAAGATTATGAACCTCTTCCTGCCTGAGAGCAAGAAACTCAACCCGCTGATTGGTAATGCCGGTGTGAGTGCTGTGCCGATGGCTGCACGCATCTCGAACAACCTCGGACTGGAGTACGACCGTCATAACTTCCTGCTCATGCACGCCATGGGTCCGAATGTGGCTGGTGTCATCGGCTCTGCTGTCGCAGCAGGTGCCCTCCTTGGATTCCTCTCATGACCTCTAGACCTAAAATAGCAATTATCGACCCCAACACCCTCTCGGCGTTGGGGTTGAAGGCTATTTTACAGCATGTCATGCCTATCATGGAAGTAGATACCTTCGGCTCCTTCGCAGAACTGACTGCCAACGAGCCGGAGAGTTACTTCCACTATTTCGTTGCGATGAACATCGTGCTCGAGAACAAGGTGTTCTTCTCAGAGCATCGTCGTAAGACCATTGTGCTTACGCTCTCCCTCGACACGACCTCGCAACTGTCAGACTTCCACAGTCTCTGCATCAACGTGCCAGAGTCAGAACTCATCCGTTCCCTGTTGGTCCTTGAACAACATGCCCATAAAGACGGCAAGAACATGCCGCCCATGCCGAAGATCCTCCAACAGAAGATCCTATCGGACCGTGAGATTGAGGTGATGTCACTGATTGTGCAAGGATTCATCAACAAGGAGATAGCCGAACGCCTTAACATCGGACTGGCAACAGTCATCACCCACCGCAAGAATATCATGGACAAACTCGGCCTGAAGAGTGTCTCCGCCCTCACCATCTACGCCGTCATGCACGGCTATGTCGATATTAACAAGATCTGACATGAGAAAAGGGTTCCTTATAGGCGGCGGACTAATCATCATAGGTCTTTTGTTGCAACTGTGCATTGGCCCTGTGAGGTGGGATGTGCTTGCGTGGCCTGTCAACGGCATTGTGCTGGGGTGCTTCCTGGCTGTCATCATCTTGCTCTTCCTGTTGCGAAAGAAGGTCAATGCCTGCCGATTCCTCGGCACCTATCATGCCGCGATACCCACCTTGGTCTATGCCATTGTGCTCACCATCATCATGGGGCTGACGCGCCAGTCGGCAGATGGCGAATGGCTGAGCAATATGCTGTCGTTCTGGCCCTTCGTGCTGATCTATGTCCTGATGGCCACAATCCTTGGCCTCGTCATCCTCCACCGCCTCACCCAAATTGTAAATGGCCCATCCCTTCTCCTCCATCTTGGTCTTTTCCTTGCCATGACCACAGCCACGCTGGGGAATGCCGACATGCAACGGCTGATGATGATTACCAATGTGGGAGAGACGGAATGGCGGGCGCTGACACAAGACAGCAAGGTCAGGGAGATGCCTTTCGCCATCAACCTGAAGCGGTTTATCATGGAGACCTACGACGATGGCACGCCCAAACGTTTTGCCTCTGAGATACAGGTTATGACCAGGAGCGGCAAGAATTTCCAGGCCACCGTCGATGTGAACAAGCCCGTGGAGGTGGAAGGCTGGAAGATTTACCAGTACAGTTACGACATGCAGATGGGCGCCATGAGCAAGACATCTGTTCTGGAACTGGTGAGAGACCCTTGGCTGCCGGCGGTCTATACAGGCATCTTCATGATGCTCTTGGGCGCCGTGCTCCTGGTGACCTATACACGGTGGAGTTACAAACGGCTCCTGCCGATAGGCGCACTTGTCGTGGTGGCTTTGTGCATCGTCAGTTACTTCATGCCCATCATCCGCTCCACGAAACTTGTCCCGGCCCTGCAGAGTCCGTGGTTTACGCCCCATATCCTGGTCTATATCATCTGCTACTCCCTGATGGGTGTCGTTGCCGTGATGGCCATCTGGATGCTCATCAAGGGCAAACAGGCCACCGACCGCTCCTCGCTGATCACCTCCTTGGACAACCTCGTCTATGTCGGCCTGGCCTTTATGACCGTCGGCATGCTCTTTGGAGCCCTCTGGGCCAAGGAGGCATGGGGCCACTATTGGTCGTGGGACCCCAAGGAGACCTGGGCAGCCATCACCTGGTTTGCCTACCTCGTCTATGTACACTACCGCCAACTGCCCACCCACAAGCCCCGTCTGGTCTTATGGATACTCATCCTCTCCTTCATCCTCCTGCAGATGTGCTGGTGGGGCATCAATTACCTCCCCTCCGCACAAGAGACCAGCGTTCACACCTACAATACATAAACAAAGCATCCCGCCGTTTGGCGGGATGCTTTGATGCTTGTGCGCTGTCTATCGTGCGCTTTTTTATTGTGCGAACCGTAAGTGCAGGGCTTGGTAGTTCGGACTGAGTTTCAGTCCGTCAGGGATGCGCTGGTAGTTCACCCCCAACCGCCCGTCATAGAATATCTGTTGGAAGCCGTTTTTCTTCCAGTTGGAGGCAGCCAGCACACTGTTGTCCAGATAGCCGATGACCTTATAGATATGCTCCTTGTCGCCCTTCACCATCAGCATGTCACGCACAATCACGATGGAGTCGTTGTAGAGTATCTCATCCTTCCTGAACTCGAAGGCCATCAAGGAGGCCGCCAGCCGACGGAGCACGAGCCTGCCGTTATCCTTCGCAATGAGATCGACATGATGGAAGGTCATCGTCTTGGGCTTCGCCTTATAGATGGTCCGTCCGATGCCGTCGAAATAGACGGTGTCGCCCCGGCTGTCACTGCCACGGAAGAAGTCCCCCTCTTGTGTCACCCTTCCGTAGAGGCTGGCCTTCAGATCGACGCCCCGACTGTCGATGACCGTCTGTCTGTTCTTGTACATATAATAGGGGTACATGCCGATGGCGAAGTAGTTATTGCCCTGGCTCAGTCTGCTCACCTGTATGAACTGTGGCGGACAGGTCACCTTTCCGTCGTTCATCACGCCGTACTTGCCGCCCTGCAGATACACCTCCACGCCACGGTTCGACTCGCCCCGGCGCTTGATGCGCACCATCTCCAGGTTCACCAGGCTCTGTTGTCTGGGATTTGCCATTCCCGACATGTCATCCACGATGAGGATAGGCTCCTTGTCAGGATTGCCCTTCCCCGCCACCTTGCCGAGGAAGGTCAGTCGCCAGTCCCTGTTGTCTGTCGGCAGTCCAAAGGTCTGGTACAGTCCCACCTGGTCGAGTATCAGCACGTGCGACTTGCCGTCACTCACGCGCATGCCACGCCCCACCTGTTGCAGGTACTTGCTCAGCGAGAGTGTCGGCCTTGCCAGTTGGATGAACTCCACCTCCGGGCAGTCGAAGCCCTCCGAGAAGATATCCACGTTGACGATTACCTTCAGGCGGTCTTCCCGGTAGTCGCTCACCAGTTGCTCGCGCTCCATGGCGGGCGTCCTGGCATCGATGACACAGGCATCGACCCCATGTGTCTGGTAGTAGGCCGCGATATGCTGCGCATGCTGTCGGTCGATGGCATAGACGATTCCTTTCTTGCCCCAGGCAAATGCCTCGTAGGTCTTATACAGATGACTGATGCTCTCAGGCACATCCATCACCGTCACCATCTCTTTCGTCTGGTAGTCGCCGTCGGCACCCCGCTTTCGCAGTTGTCCCACCTGTTTCATGAGGAGGTTCTCCGGTGCTGCCGACACATATTCAAAGTCACTCAGCCAGCCCTTGTCGATGAATTCCTGGATATCCCACGACTGTAGCAGCACCTCAAACAAGTCGGTAAAGGCCGCGCCGTTCAGTCGGCAAGGTGTCGCCGTCAGTCCCAAGAACTTCGCCTGTGGCCAACGCTCCCAGAGGGTGCTGTACGTCTTTGCCAGCGCATGGTGCGCCTCATCCACAATCACAAGTCCCGGTGTGGTGATATCAGATTTGTAATCCGCCTTATACAACTTCTGAATACTCTCCACCCTGACTTTGCCATTGTCGATGTCAAACGCCCGGATGGTCTGACGAATCTGTTCTATCAGTTCCCGTCGGTGTGCCACCACCAACACAGCGCCGCCATCCTCTGTGAACTGCCGGATTACCTCTGCCATCAGCACGGTCTTTCCCGTGCCTGTCGGCATCTGTACCATGACACCACGATACCGCCCCCACTCCTCCAGGAGTCGGTCCAGCATCTCACTCTGGTAATCCCGTAATCGATAGATCATGATAGTCCTAACAGACTTTTCAATTCACCTTCTTTATAGAGAATCCACGCCGTTGTTCCAAGGAAAGCCAGGAACAGGAATATAATACATATCTGCGCACGCTTGGGCCCAGTCTTCTTGACAGGGACAGTAGCACTCTGAAGCGTCGTAAAGGCAGGGGTATCTTCCTGTACCTTCGCCTCGGCTGCCATCAGTTGCGCAGCCACCTGCGTATAGGCGTTGTACTGCAACTGCATCTCATTCTCCAGTTCTACCTGGCGCTGACGCACCGTCTGCAGGATAATGTCCTGATTGGCATCGGTAAACTCGGCATACAGCCGACGAGCCTTATCGTAACGGGCCTTCGTCTCCTGATACAGTTTGCGGTTGTACTCCAGATCGACACGTGCCTTACTGGTTCTGTAATCTGTGATGAAATTCTGCAGACGATTCTTTACGGTGTCTGCCATCGTCGCACAGATGACAGGATCTTGGTCAGTTACGTTGATGGTGATGACCATGGTCTTTTTATCCACATCACAGACAATGTTCTCGTCAATGGCTTTGACAATTTCGGTCTGTTTCTTGGTAAGACGGAAGGGATCGACCTTTGAGGATGTTTCTTCCTCATCCTTAGTTGTAAAAATGGATTTGACCCAGCCGATGACCTTGCCCGGGGATACAGCAGACCACCATGGAGTTTTCTGCTCGTTCTCCATATAGTCGTAATAAGTCATTGTGCGGTCTTGTTCGCCTTTGTCCTTGTTGCCTTCAATGGTCACAGGGACGGGGAACAGACTCGTCTTGAAATCGACGCTGTTCATCAGGTCAGGATAAAGGGTTGGAAACAAGGCTTCCGTACCCATACCACCAGCATTGCCTAGATTTACGCCGAAACTGCTTGCCAAAGAAGCCAGTGAGCCGGCACTAGTACTCTTACCGGACATCTCAGGGCTTAACTTTACCTGACAATTGTAATAGTTTGGCAAACTTAAAGCAATAATGGCTGCTAAAACAAAGGCCACAGGCAGCACTTTGAAATAAAGTCCTTTGTGCTTTAAAAGGTCTTTAAAAATCTTGCCGAAATCTATAGAGGATTCCTCCTCTAATAACTCCTGGTTATTAATATTTTCGTTCATAATTCCTTAGAGTTTAGTTAATGCGATAACCATGGTGGCTAAACTGGCGAGGGAGGTTCCGGCGGAGAGAAGGGCGCCGAAGTTAATCGGATTACGCTGCTTCTTCGAGGGGACGATAATTTCACAGCCGGGTTCAGGCTTAGCACCCTTGGAGACTAAGCCAACCGTGCCGTTCTGATAGACAATAAAGGTCTTGGACTTTTTAGCACGATGACCGAAGCCTCCGGCCTGCTCCACATAGAACTTGTAGTTCTTCTTACCTACATAGGAGACTGTATTCGGGAAGAACACATCACCGGAGATCTTCACTGTCGCATTGTATTCCGGTACATAGAGTTGGTCGCCTTCGCGGAGTACAATATCATAGTCACCACCTGGATTGTTGGCGGCCTGCTCCAGGTCGATACCAACGGTATAGGTGGTGCCCAGTTCCATATTGTTCCATGCCAACGAGTCGCGACCTGCAGCGAGTATATTCTTCACAGCATCGAGGGTGGCCTGCATACGTACACGCTCTTCGTCACTGATGATACGGGTCAGACGGGCACCCTTCAGATAGGCGTCCTCGGTGATACCACCTGCCATCCTGAGGGCGTCGCTTAGGCGCATGTTCTTGTTCTCCAAGGTGAAGTTACCCTCGTAATTGACCTCACCTGTCACACGGATATTTCTTGCTGTATGATAAGCGGGACTTCTGCGTACATGAACGATGTCGTAAGGCTCCAGTACGAAACTACGGGCACCGTCAATCACCAGACCATCCTTCAGTTCAAAGGTGAAAGTCTTGGCTATCTCGCGTGTCTTAGATGTGGCTTTCTTGTCGAGGATGCGACGGCTTACATCGACCTTGGCCAGTGAGGCCTGGTCGGTCAGACCACCTGCCATCACAATCAGGTCCTCGATGGTCACATTGTCGGCATACTCATAGGTGCCTGGACTCATGACCTCACCAGTGATGGTCAGCGTACGCTCCTGGCGCAGGTCTTCCTGCGTCATGATAAAGAGCACGTCCTCATTCTTCAGGGGTACATCAGCCACCGTACCATCCAGGATGCCCTTGACATCGATGGGCAGCACTTCCAAGGAGCGGTCTTCCTTCAGTCTGTGCAGCACGGCATGGCTCGTAAAGGCATCCTCAGTGACACCCTCGGCAGCCTGAATCAGCGTCTTCACGCTGTTGATGGTCGTTCCCAACTGGAACTGTCCCGGACGGAACACGGCACCTTTCACCTCCACCATGTTCTCATAGCGGTTGAGCATGCCATCGACCGTGACAGCATCGCCATCCTCCACCTTGAAGCCGGCCATATCGAACTCGTTGACATTATAGACCTGATAGCGCTCACCGGTCTGACGGGTCAGACGCACGCTCTTCGTATAGGCATCGCCCGTAAAGCCACCAGCATACTTCAGCAAAGTGGATACACTCTCATCCTTACGCATCTCGTAGAACATTGGGCGCTTCACATTGCCAGTGACACCCACCAGACAGTCGTAGGCACCCACCTGGATGACGTCATTGTCCTTCAGCATCACATTGCCGGCCAGACGGCCATTCAAAATATACTCATAGATATCCACCACCGTGACCAGTTTGCCCTGGCGATAGACCTTGATGTTTCTCAACGTACCCAGGTCGCTGATGCCACCGGCCATATACAGGACGTGGAACACCGTGGCAAAGGCACTCAGCGTGTAGGTGCCCGGCACCCTCACCTCGCCCATCACGTTGACCATGATGGTCTTCGTCTGACCAACCGTCAGCGAGAGATTACTGCTGGCATAGCGGCTGCCCAGTGTATTACGCAGTTTGCTCTGTGCGGCAGCGACTGTCAGGCCGCTCACCTGCACAGGGCCATAGCCTGGCACTGTCACTGTGCCCTCGGGGCTCACCGTCAGTTCCAGCGTCTTCTGTGAGGCTCCGTAGATATCAATCACCACATGGTCGCCAGGACCCAGCACATAGTTCTGCGGCGTGGCGATGTTCATGTTCGGCTCAAAACTCAGGCGGCGGTTGTTGAAGATATCACGGCCAAACACCTTCTTGCCAGTGCCTTCATTGACGGCACTGGAGGCCTGCACGTCCTGCTCCACCACGCTCACATCCTCGGAGGCATCGCTCTCCACAGTGCCTGTGGTACCAACTTTCGCCGTGCTCAGTTCCTGAGCGCTGGCGTCGGAGTTGTTGCTGCGCATACGGGAAGCAGCGGCATTGACAGCGCCATCAGCAGCGGCCGACATACCCTTCTCACGGATCTGCTGGTCGTATTGGTTGCGCAGACGGCGAATCTGGTCAATCTTCACACCTTTTTGGATCAGTTTCGTCACAATCTGGCCTTGGCTTGTACCGGCCTTGGCCTCAGCAGCAATGAAACTCATCACTTGCTGATCGCTCATACCCTGAGCGAAGTTGGCTAATGGCATCAGCGCCATTAGCAACAAGAATAAGATTTTCTTCATATCTATTAAATTGGAATTTATATTCGGTTAATATTACCATCCCTTCTTAACCCCCTCTCTATATAGTCCCCACCCTCTCTCATAGAGAGGTGGGGCTATAGTAAGAGGGGTGTAAGGGATGTCAGAAAAACGAGGCCGTCATCTATTGGCAGATCGACCAGAAACGCCGCAAAATCGTCGTCTCTCTCGTTTTTAAAAAAAAAAATTTGAAAGTCGGCCAAAGAGGGACAACACCCTCTCCCAATATTGTACCTTTGCAAGTGGTAAGCAAGACGATCAAAGGAAGGCTTTCTTAGCCCCACTCAGATGCTCCCCACGACTGCTTCAGATAATCTCTTTACCCCCTAAAGGATTATCCGAACACCTCGAAAAGACTATCCGGATAGCATACGGAGATTATCTGAATGACTGAAAAGTCCCTCGCCTCGGCTGCCCAGAATTGTAATTTGTTTATTGTCTAATTGTAAAATTAAAAAGTGAGTCAGAAATTTATTAAATCCCGAAACAAAAACAGTCACAGCGCCGCTTATGGCAAGTACTTTGCCCAGGCTGTCTATGACAACCACTTCGTAGGAACTGAAGAACTGGCCGACTTCATCCAACGCCAGGCTTCTGTAAAGAAGAGTGACATCAAGGCCGTACTCCAGGAACTGGGCGAGGCCCTCAAGCACTTCTTCGAGATGGGTCAGAAAATCCGTCTTGACGGCATCGGCATCTTCAAGGTAGGCTTCTCCAGCATCGGCGTCAACAAACTAGAGGACTGCAGTGCAGCCACCATCACCACGCGTCGTGTCCTCTTCCAGCCCGAGACCACTCGTGTGGTCGTTGGTCAGGAGAAGAAAGAAGACGGCTCTGTCAAACAGAAGTATGTCAACGCCATCACC
>JAGCPK010000161.1 GCA_017965725.1 Prevotella sp. | reverse complement strand
CCTCCAACTGACCACTACCGGTGAGCGAAGTCTGCTCGCCGAAGAAATCATCGTCGTAGATAATCTTGCCCTGCTCGTCCTTCTTCAGGTCGTAGAGGTTCTTAGTAGTCACCTGGAACATGTTTCCTGCTCCCTCGCAGTCGCTGGCAGTAATCAGCGGCGTATGGAAGTAGAAATAACCGTGCTCGTGGAAATAAGTATGGATGGCCATTGCCATGTTGTGGCGGATACGCAGGATGGCACCGAAGGTGTTGGTGCGGGGACGCAGATGAGCCACCGTGCGAAGGTATTCCCAGCTGGCACCTTTCTTCTGCAAGGGATAGGTGTTGTCGCAGTCGCCCAGGATTTCGATGGCCGTTGCTTGAATCTCGCTGGCCTGTCCTGCGGCAGGACTCTCGACAAGCCTGCCGATGACACTCAGACAAGCACCTGTAGTAATGCGCTTGACAGTTTCTTCCTGGAAGTTGGCATCTTCGCCTACAATCTGTATATTCTTGATGGTCGAGCCATCGTTTAGAGCAATGAAGAAGATTCCCTTCGAACCGCGCTTCGAGCGCACCCAACCCTTTACACATATATCACTTCCGTATGCTGTGCACTTCAGCGCATCTATTACTTTTGTTCTTTTCATTTTGCTATTGTTATTTTATTTGAGAATAACTATTCCCCTTAGGGGAAAACAGGCGGAGGATTTATTCAAACGCGCCCATGCGTAGCATATTCACCTCCTTCTCTGTGAGGAAGCGCCAATCACCCCTGCGTACGTTCTTCTTGGTAAGACCCGCAAAAAACACACGGTCGAGTTTGACAACTTTATAGCCAAGACTCTCAAAGATACGGCGGACAATGCGGTTACGCCCGCTATGAATCTCGATACCTACCTGTTTGCGGTCAGTCTCGCTGGCATATTCGATGGCATCTGCATGAATCTCGCCGTCCTCTAACTGAATTCCATCGGCAATCATACGCATATCTGCCGCCGTTACATTCTTATTGAGATATACGTGATAGATTTTCTTTTTCATGAACTGAGGATGGGTAAGCTTGCTAGCCAACTCACCGTCATTGGTAAGCAGAAGCACACCAGTAGTGTTGCGGTCAAGACGGCCTACAGGATAAATACGCTCCTGACAAGCTCCCTTTACAAGATCCATAACAGTTTTGCGGTTCTGGGGATCGTCGCTGGTAGTAACATAATCCTTGGGCTTGTTAAGCAATATATACACCTTCTTCTCAATGCTAACCAACTGATCATGGAAGAGTACGGTATCTGAACGCTTAACTTTGGTGCCCAATTCTGTTACAACCTGACCGTTAACAGATACTACGCCTGCCTCGATAAAGCTATCTGCCTCGCGACGGCTACATATACCGGCATTTGCCAAGAACTTGTTCAGACGGATAGGTTCTTCAGGATCTATGTGAGTCTCCTTGTACTCTATCTGCTTCTTCATGCTATATTTTGCATTGGGATTGTAGCCGGCTGTATGAGGACGGACACCTCCTCTACCTCCACCCTTGGGGGCATATCCTTCGCCATTACGATTATAACCTGCAGGACGAGACTGGTAACCACCTTCACGGCGAGGACGTTGCTGATACCCTCCTTCACCTCCTGCATTATAACGGGGACGAGCCTGATAGCCACCCTCGCGAATCTGACGAGAGTAGTTTCCACCTTCGCCACTTGAATTGTAATGGGGACGAGGCTGATATGGACGTGCTCCCTGGTCACTTGTGTTACTACTGAATGCAGGACGGTTTATACGAGGACGCATAACACGACCCTGACTGCTATATCTGATATTACGATTGTTATCACTGCCATACTGAGGGCGATAGCCATCACGGCCTGCACTCTCATTTTTCTCGGAGAATTTTTCTCTCCAACTTTCGTCTTCTGTAATCATAAGTCTTTTCTTTTTTAAAAGTGTTTCTTATAAAAGTGTTTTAAATACCTATATATGTATGTGGGGTTATGGTGCGCAGTTCTTCCTTCACGGATTCACTTACGTTCAATTCTTCTATAAAATTCTTTATTGTGGCCTCGTCAATGCCTTTACCTGTACGGGTTAGAGCCTTAAGGGCCTCATACGGATGAGGATATGCCTCACGACGGAGAATCGTCTGGATGGCTTCAGCACAAACAGCCCAGCAATTGTCCAAATCGCGGTTTATGGCATTCTGGTTCAGCACCAGTTTACGTAAACCCTTAAGGGTGCTGCTAATGCTGATGAGCATGTGTCCCAAAGGAACACCTATATTACGTAATACCGTACTGTCGGTAAGGTCGCGCTGCAAACGGCTTACGGGAAGCTTCTGGCTTAGATGCAGAAGAATAGCATTAGCAATACCAAGATTACCCTCTGAATTCTCAAAATCAATGGGATTTACCTTATGTGGCATTGCACTGGAACCAACCTCACCTGCCTTAATCTTCTGGCGGAAATACTCCATAGAGACATATTGCCAAAAGTCCCGGTCAAGGTCGATGATAATGGTGTTGATACGTTTCATGGCATCAAAGACAGCACCCAGACAGTCGTAATTACTAATCTGTGTAGTGTACTCTTCGCGTTCCAAACCCAGTTTCTCAGCCACGAACTGTGCTCCGAACTGACGCCAGTCATACTGCGGATAGGCCACATGGTGTGCATTAAAGTTACCTGTAGCACCACCGAACTTTGCTGTTATAGGACACTGACGAAGCATCTCCATCTGACGCTGCAGACGATACACAAACACCATTACTTCCTTACCTAAACGGGTAGGACTTGCCGGCTGTCCATGTGTCTTGGCAAGCATGGGTACATCTTTCCATTCTTCTGCATAAGATGCAAGCTGATCTATCAATTCCTGTAACAGGGGATAGTAAACCTGCTCAAGGGCTTCCTTAACACTTAAGGGAACACTGGTATTGTTGATATCCTGCGAAGTAAGGCCAAAGTGAATAAATTCCTTGTAAGCCTCCAAACCGCCAATGGCATCGAACTGCTCCTTGATAAAATATTCAACAGCCTTAACATCATGGTTAGTGACTTTTTCTATATCCTTTATGCGCTGAGCATCCTGTTCTGAAAAATTCTGATAAATGTTCCTAAGACAAACAAACAAGTCTTGGGGGAAAGAGACCAACTGTGGAAGAGGCAATTCACAAAGTGTAATGAAATATTCAATTTCCACTCTTACACGATAACGGATAAGAGCGTACTCGGAAAAATAATTAGCCAAAGATTCTGTTTTACCCCGATAGCGACCGTCAATAGGAGAAATCGCTGTCAACAAATCCAATTCCATAGCGAAAAACTAATACGTGCTTCAAATATATTTGTGCAAAAGTGGTGGGCGTTGACGGATTCGAACCGCCGACCCTCTGCTTGTAAGGCAGATGCTCTGAACCAGCTGAGCTAAACGCCCGAATCAGAAAGAGACTTGTTGGAAAAAAGTGGTGGGCGTTGACGGATTCGAACCGCCGACCCTCTGCTTGTAAGGCAGATGCTCTGAACCAGCTGAGCTAAACGCCCAAACAAGCCCTTTCAAGAAATGCGGAGCAAAGGTATCACTTTTCTGTGGACCTGCAAAATATTTTCTTATTTATTTTTATTTAGATGCAAAACGTCGTGACTGCTCATCAATAAGAGCCTTATCCTGGAAGTAGTTAATCTTCATGGCACGACGCACCTCATCCATTGTCTGGCAGGCAACCTCGCGAGCGGCTTCACAACCCTTTTTAAGGATGTCATATACCATGGGAATGTCCTTTTCGAAGTCAGCACGACGCAGACGGATAGGCTCTAAGGTCTCTTGCAACACATTCATCAGCAACTTTTTACACTTCATGTCGCCTAAACCACCACGCGTATAATGATCCTTCATTTCCTGAAGGCTCTGATAATCCGAAGTGAAAGCAGCTACCATTTCATCAGTAGCAAAGGCGTCAAGATAAGTGAATACAGTATTGCCCTCAAGATGTCCCGGGTCGGAAACCTGAAGATGGGTCGGGTCCGTGTACATACTTTTCACCTTCTTGTTAACCTCGTCAGCCGAATCCGAAAGATAAATGCAGTTACCGAGACTCTTGCTCATTTTGGCCTTTCCGTCAGTACCTGGCAAACGGAGACATGCAGCATTATCTGGCAACAGAATGTTGGGTTCAACAAGCGTATCGCCATAAATGTTATTAAAGCGACGTACTATCTCACGGCACTGCTCCAGCATTGGTTCCTGATCTTCTCCGACAGGTACTGTGGTTGCCTTGAACATAGTAATATCAGCTGCCTGGGAAATAGGATAAGTAAAGAAGCCCACAGGAATACTCTCGCCACTGAAACCACGCATCTGAATCTCCGTCTTCACAGTAGGATTACGCTGCAAACGACTCACGCTTACCATATCCATAAAATAGAAAGACAATTCACAAAGTTCAGGAATCTGACTTTGAATAAATAAGGTACTCTTCGAGGGGTCAAGCCCTGCAGCCAGATAGTCAAGAGCAACTTCAATAACGTTCTGACGCACCTTCTCAGGATTTTCAATATTGTCAGTCAACGCCTGCGCATCAGCCTCAAAGACGAAAATCCTGTCATAAAGGCCTGAGTTTTGTAGTTCCACGCGACGGCGAAGAGAACCCACATAGTGGCCGATGTGAAGTTTCCCAGTTGGGCGGTCGCCCGTCAGAATAATCTTTTCTTTTGGTTCCATTATATTTTTATGTATTTATTTAATTACTTTATTTCTTCAGCGCCCAAACATTTTCTCTATCTGAGTATGTTCCAAAATAGAAACAATAACCTTTCCCGTAGGGGTGAGGTTGGGGTTTTGGCTCTGGAAAAGGTCACCAAGCAGCGATTCCATTTCCTGGTTGGTAAGTACCTGTCCCGCAACTATTGATGCGTTGCGTGCCATTACCAAAGCCATGCGGTGCTGAAGTTCTTTTTCCATTCCCACTTCCTTTTCCCTTACAGCTTCCACCATTTGAGTAAGAACAGATATTGGGTTAGCACCGTCCAAATCGGAAGGAACGCCATTAACAGAAAAACTTCCGCCCCCCAAAGACTCTATGTCAAATCCAAGAGAATGCAAGCCGTCTATCATATTCTGAAACAAGACTGCGTCGGAAGGGGACAGTTGCAACATCTCTGGAAAAAGAAGGCCTTGAGAAGAAGCTTTCTGTCCCTCCATCTGCTTACAAAATCTGTCGTAGAGGACACGGACATGAGCTCTATGCTGATCAACCATCATCAGTCCCGTCTGCACAGGGGTAAGTATATACTGACCACGATATTGGAAATGGCAGTTGCTTACCTCCATGCCTTTGTGCTCCTCATCAGAAAAAAGGCTTTTTGATTCTTCCTGCTGCTCATCAACATAATCGTGCTTTATGGGTTCGGCTTTCTGTATGTTTGCATAGAGTTGTTCCCAGTCAACAGGTGTCTGCTTTTGGCGTTTCCCTTCATCAGAGCGGAATGGATTATAATTACTATTGACTTGCACACGGGGTGCACGGACTTCAACACCACCATGAAAATCAAAAGTAGGAATGTCTGGACGTCCCTCTACATCAAATTCAATTGTCGGTACAGCATTGAACTTGCCAAGTGAATCCCGGATGGCAGCTACCAGAATCTGCCATATCGCAGAATCGTTCTCGAATTTTATCTCCGTTTTTGTAGGATGGATGTTGACATCTATATTGGAAGGCTCAACTTCAAAATAAAGAAAATAAGGAATCTGTTCACCCTCAGGAATGAGATGAGCATATGCCTCGAGAACTGCCTTGTGAAAATAAGGATGACGCATATAACGTCCATTCACAAAGAAAAACTGATTAGCGTTTTTCTTACGTGCAGCCTCCGGTTTTCCCACGAAACCGGTAATGCGGGCAAGTGTCGTATCAACATCAACAGATAGTAGCTGTTCATTCAGTTTCTTTCCAAAAACATTGACAATACGCTGCCGCAGATTACTGGAAGGCAACTTAGTTATCAATGTGCCATTGTGAGAGAGGGAAAAAGAAACGGTAGGATTTACTAACACGATGCGCTCAAACTCCTGGATGATATTATTAAGTTCCGTCTGATTGGATTTCAAGAATTTACGACGAGCCGGTACATTAAAGAAAAGGTTTCGAATTTCGAAATTTGCTCCGACAGGACAGGAACACACCTCTTGGTTAGTAATACGGGAACCCTCTATAGTAAGATCCGTACCCAATTCACTGTCTATGGTTCTGGTTAAAAGATGAACCTGTGCAACGGCAGCAATGGAAGGAAGAGCCTCGCCCCGGAACCCCATTGTATGAAGAGCATACAAATCTTCTGCCTGCTTTATTTTGGATGTTGCATGGCGTTCAAAAGCCATACGGGCATCCTGTTCGCTCATACCCTTTCCGTCATCTATTACCTGAATGGACGTGCGTCCTGCATCAACAACAAGCACATCTATCGTTGCGGCTCCGGCATCAACGGCATTTTCCATCAGTTCCTTGATAACCGACGAAGGACGCTGAACAACCTCACCCGCTGCTATTTGATTGGCAACCGAATCCGGAAGAAGATGAATGATATCCATAATTATCTATTACCCGTCATTATAAAATTCCAGATAAACAACAAAATAAAAATAAGAATAACAGCCAAAGGCCATCCCACCCTGGCACCTTTCTCTTTGTATCGCTGTGCACGAGGTGTAAAATTAATAAAAGTCCCCTTGAACTTTTCCGTATTATACGCTTCATCGGTATGCAGGGCTTCCCCTTTCTCACGCTCTACCTGCTCCACCAATTTCTGCAATTTCTCCTTACGCTCATCTGTATATATGCTAACTCGCCTGAACTTGCGAGGCTGCCTTGTGCTGAACAATCCCATGACCTGTTGTTTATTCTATTGTTTTATATCCGATAGCTTCTGCTTTGGTGCCACACGCTGGACACTCTTTTTCAGTTCACTTCCTGCTTTCTTTCCTCGCCAATTAAATACGTCCATTTTATCCACAGGACGGACATAGTCGAACCAAACAAAGTTAGAGAGATATAATTCCTCCGGTGGTATCAATGGTACAGGATACATGGTACCTGTAGCAGCAGGCATCCACACATATTCCACTTTGCGATTCTGCACATACAGTTTTAGTAAAGTCGTCTCGGTATGGTTCATTTCAACCATAACGCTGTCTTCGTTAAAGGGATAATAATTAAAATAGACATTGCCCATTGTCGTAGAAAGATACATCTCACCATTCTTAAAATAAAAGTGCATCTCATGACCGGCAACCTGATTATAATGAATACTGTCTATCTGCTCCACAGACAATGCCTGACGTAAGACCTGTAAGCTGTCCATTGTGCTGTCGTTAAAGAACGCCCTTATTTCCTCGCCCAACATCTGCTGCCCGTTTTGCCAAAGGATAGGGTTATAATACATTACCAGGCAGGAATCCTTCGAATTATAGACCATAGAATCACAGACAGCCTGAACATCCTCCCGAAATGCACGCATATGCCTATATGCATGCAAGACCCTGTACATACTGTCTGTATCAATGTTATATGTAAACAGCTTAAAGGTGTCGGCATGAGCAAACAAGGTGTCCTTTTGTGAAAAGTCAATAACCATAGCACTGTCATACGCTTCGCAATACCCTATGCTGTCCACATAATAACAATAATTGCCCGTTAGCATATTCTTGTTCTCTTCATCAGTATAAATAAAGTTACCAAAAGCCTCGCCAATCTTTGTTTCCCCGTCCCATACAACACTATCCCCTACCAGACGCTTTCCTTCATTTACAAGAATACTTCTGTCAAGCATAAAAGACTCATCTGTCTTAGTATAATAATACCCGCGTTCTGAATAAATATGACTCTCTCCGTTCTCTATATTGGAAGGTCCGACAACATAGGCAACGGCTGTATTGGTATTATAATATAATGTATCTGAAACCAAGACTGTCTTGGGAGGTTCTGGAGGTTCCGGATTAACCAGTCTGACATTATAATTGAACACAGCCTGATGAGTTGCCGGTTGGTACTGCCCCCAGTCGCTTGTCAACTCGTTACCCTGGTCTAACAATCGTCCGCCCTCGAAAAAATATCCGAGGTCATAAATACGGTCATAATCAAGGCTGTCTGTGTATAAAATAGTCTTCAAGTGCTTGAGCACCACATTGTACCGGGCACGTGCCAATCTGTCAACACCATTATAATACAGCACATCACTGGTAAGAGAAAGAGTATCACCCTGAATCATACGCACATTCCCAAACGCATCAAAGGAATTCGAGGCTTCGTAGAAAAGAGCACTGTCACAATACATGAGTGTTCCCTCGTGACTGAACCTGACATTCCCCACCAGAAACTGAGCTGTCAGGTGAAGATGGTCATCATAATACAATTTATCTGCATGTAACAAATGTACGCGACTGTCCTTGTTTGACGTTTTAACCTTATTGTTGTTTGCAGTATTACGAACGGGAGTAACAGCCAACAACAGACAAACGCCAAACAGGATAAGTGTACATATTGCAGACAGACGATGATTCATCATTTAACCCAGCCGGGATATTGGAATTCACAGTCGCGCCAATCAGGATTTATCCTAATGTAAGTAGTACGCTGTTTTTCCTTTATCCAATCAAGAATAATCTTTTCACTTTTAATTTTCTCTACTTCCTTTTTCAACACCTGATAGTCCTCAGATACACTTGCCCTGTGCGAATTGATTCTGTTCTTCAACTTCACAATAGCACAGACTGTCTTACCCTTACTGTTTACCATTGTGAAAGGCTTAGAAATTTCACCAATCTCCATTGTATTGACCACACGTGCCAATTCCGGAGAGAAAGCTGAGAGTTCGCCCATTTCAAATCTTGTGGTACGTTCGCCTGTCTGCTCCTTGGTGTTGGACAGAATACCATGATTATTACGCGTATCCTTATCATCGGAAGCAAATAACACGGCTTCTTCAAATGTCACCCTTTCCTTTCGAACCTGCTCAGCTATCGAATCAAGGTTAATCATTGCCGTGTCTATATCCTGTTGCAGGATTTCAGGACGTTTCAGGATGTGTCGGCACTTTATCTTGTCGCCACGTTTGTCAATCAACTGGATAATGTGGAAGCCAAATTCACTCTGGGCAATTTTACTGACCTTGGAAGGGTCTGTCATACTAAACGCAACATTAGCGAAGCCTGGATCCAGTTCTCCACGTCCCATATACGGCATCTCACCACCTTGACGGGCCGATGCTATATCCTCAGAATACAGACGTGCCAAAGTAGCAAAAGAAGTGGAGCCCGAATTTACACGCTCGGCATATTCGCGGAGGGTATTTTTCACACGATCTATCTCTTCTTGATGAATACGTGGCTGCTGAACCAGCAGCTGTACCTCCACCTGAGTCGGTATCAGGGGCAGACTGTCTTCCGGCATATCCTTGAAATACCGACGAACCTCAGCAGGAGTGACCTTGACATCTTCTGTCAGCTTCTCACGCATCCTGCGCATAGTTAACTCGTTTTTAAACTGCTCGAAATACTCCTCACGTATCTGACTCATTGACATTTGCATGTATTCCTCCAACTTCTCTTTCGAGCCTGCCAACAGGATTTTCTCGTTGATTTCCTGCTCCACCCAAGGACTAATCTCGGTATCCGCAACACTTATACTGTCTATAGCTGCCTGATGAAGAAAAAGTTTTTGAATTGCCAACTGCTCAGGAATAACACAATATGGATTTCCCGTAAGGGAATTACCAAACTCCAAACGATGTCTCTCCACTTCCGATCTCAGAATAGCATCGTCACCAACTATCCAAACAACTTCATCTATCACATTGCTCTGTTTGCCCTGAGCAAAGGAAAAGATGCTATAGAGAGACAAGCATATCAGGTATATATATTTACCGTAAAACTTCATATAAAAGATTAATGATTATTTACTGTTTTCAGGACATCCTTATGAATCTCAACAGGATAACGCTTTCTCAATGCTGCCACGTACTCATCTTCACGCAAGCGCTGATAGTCCGTGACAACTTGATTACTGATATCCGTCCATTCTGCAGGACCTTTCTTCAGTACTTTTCCTACAACAGCGGCATACGGGAAATCCTTCAGCGGATTCAACTTGGCATTTTTGTCTTTCAGGGCCAGCACATCTACATTGGCATTCTCACCCTTTTGGAAAAGGCGCCGTTCCATACGAACCATCACACTGTCCTTGTTGAATTGCTCGCGTATCTTTGCCGTCCATTTGTCCTCAGGAACACCCTTCAGACATTTCTTAACAGCCTTTACATCAGCCTGATTCTTGCAATAATAGACAAGGCCGCGGAAATGAGGTTTCTCCCAGGCATATTTTTTCTTGTTTGCCTTGAAATAAGATTGCAAGCCAGTGGTATCCTTGCTTGCAGGTTCCCAAACATTTCTGCTACATTCCTCAAAAAGCAACAGTCCGTCATGATATTCCTGCACCAGATATTTTAGCTCATTATCCTGAGCACAGAGGCGTTCTGTTTCCTCGTCAAGGATTTCTTCTACAGTCTTCTGGGGTGAGGATTGCTGAGCCATAGAATCCAGCACCTGGGTAGCAAGTTGATTCTCTAAACCCTGACTTTCCAGATAACGGCGGATGTTTGCCTTCAGCTCATCATAGCTTTCCAAAGGTTTCTTGCCCATCAGTTTTATAATATGATATCCCACTGTAGAGAGGAAAGGCTCTGAACACTGTCCAACCTCCAGTTGATAGGCGACATCCTCAAACTCCTTTACCGTCTGGTTGGGACCGATCCAGGGAAGTAAGCCGCCACGGCCTGCAGAGCCGGGATCCTGAGATACCTTTTTTGCCAATTCGGCAAAATCACCACCGTTTTTTATCTCTTGGTAAACCGAGTCTATACGTGCTTTTGCTGCGGCCTGCACCTCCTCTGTAGCAGACTGAGGGACACGCAAAAAGATATGTGCAGGTTGCAAAAGTTCCTTACCCTGCAAACTTGCCAACATCTGCGCATAATACTTCTGACACTCTTCCTCCATTGCATTTTGGGGAATCAGCAGAGGACGGATTTGCTGGTCGCGATACTGGCGGAATTCTTTCTGATAACTGGAAAGTGTATCCAGATGGTTATCCAAAGCGGCAAACACTTTCAACTTGTAATTGACAAAAAGCTCAGCATACTCCTCTATACTCTTTTTGTCCAAAACACCGTCAGAATTATTTTTATTGTAATTGTATTCAAACTCACTTCGGGGAACTGGTTGCCCATTTACATGCATCACAATAGGATCATCTTGTGCACTGGCACCAATGCCTGCAGCAAGAAACAAAAATGAACATAGAATTTTCTTCATATCTTTTCTTTTACTTTCAATTTATTGAGGGCGACTATAATTGGGAGCCTCACTGGTAATTGTAACATCATGCGGATGACTCTCCATAACGCCGGCATTTGTTATACGTACAAATTTTGCATCATGAAGTTGCTCTATGGTAGCTGCACCACAATAGCCCATACCGCTGCGTAATCCACCTACCAACTGGTATATAACCTCCTGTACAGTGCCCTTGTAAGGAACACGGCCGGCAATTCCCTCCGGAACCAGTTTCTTAACATCCTTGACACCTGCCTGGAAGTAACGGTCCTTGCTACCGCACTCCATAGCTTCCAGAGAGCCCATGCCCCTGTAGCTCTTAAACTTACGACCATTATAGATGATAGTATCGCCAGGACTTTCTTCCGTACCGGCAACCAAAGAACCTATCATCACGCTGTAACCGCCAGCAGCCAAAGCCTTCACAACATCGCCACTATATCGCAAACCGCCGTCAGCAATAAGGGGCACGCCTGTACCTTTAAGTGCACAAGCAACATCATAAACTGCGCTCAACTGTGGCACACCAACTCCGGCTACCACACGAGTGGTACAAATACTACCCGGGCCAATGCCCACCTTAACACCGTCAGCACCCGCTTCTGCAAGCATCCTTGCAGCATCACCCGTTGCAACATTACCGACAATAATGTCCACATGAGGGAAGTTCTGCTTGGCCTCCTTGAGTTTTTCGACAACAAATTTACTATGTCCGTGTGCCGTATCAATGATAATGGCATCCACGCCAGCCTCTACCAGGGCTTT
>JAGCPK010000160.1 GCA_017965725.1 Prevotella sp. | reverse complement strand
GGCTTCATCGCCTACCCCGACTACTACTTTGAGTCGGATGACGACACACATCTGCGTGCCCTCGATCTGCTGATGATGGTACAGGGATGGCGGCGCTATGACTATCAGGAAATCACCAGCGGCACACCTCTGCGCTATCAGCCAGAAAAGACCATGACCGTGGAGGGAGGCGTCTATCCCACTACCAACACCATCGAGGTCAAACCCGGTGAGGTACACTACTGGCCTGTGGGTATCTTCAATTACGATCCAGATATCGCGGATGCCGATGCCAATAGCAACATGGAAATAGAACAAGGCGAGGAAAGAGTACAGGGTATGAACCGCTATCAAGCCACCACGCCTGACGATCTCGTGGCACAGTCGCAGAACGGCTCCATCGAGGTGGAACAGGTAGGTACAGCCGTCTATGTACAGGATAACACCAATCCACAGAGTGTTGACGATCCCTATTTTGGCATCGACCACAAGGGGCTGAAGAAACAGGTAACCGTCATCGGGGAACTGGTCTTTGAGGATGACATCGCCACCATTGAGATGCAGACCGATGAATCGGGACAGTTCTCTTTCAGTATCCCGCCATACTACGGTCGAGCCATCCTCTTCCTCAGGGCCCACCGCACCGACCTCAGCGAGAAGAAACAGCAGAAGCGCCAGATTAAAGGTATGCTCGACGAGACCGCCTGGCCCGACTACTACGTGAAGCGCGATCTCTTCTACCCCGTCTTCGCCGAGAAATACGATTTCTACCAGTGCCACATACCTGAATGGGCCGAAGGCACTGATTTCGCCGACTATACCCTGCCCGATACAGCCCGTCTGTCAAAGATGGACCAGACACTAAAGGACATTCAGGTAAAGGGTCGCAAACACCGGGGCCGCCATTCCATCGACTACTCCAAGCCCGCCTATGTCTTCGACACCTATGACCTCTATAATCTCGTCACAGACCGAGGACTCTCCTTCGGGCGCTACGATGCCCGACAGTTCCCCGTACAGGTGAGCATGGCTCTGTTGGGCAACTATAACAGCGACCGCCGCATGCAGGTACAGGCCCGCCTCAACGACCAAGAGTACCGACCCTACATCTTCTACCGCAACTACGACCCGGGGCCTACCGCCGCCTCGGGAGACATGAACTCCGAATGGGTCGTAGCCGCACCGTTCAAGAGCGACATGTGGGTCTATGACAACTCAAAACTGAACCGTCAGTGGGAGATGCGCCTGTTTACCGACTTCGAACTGCGCAACGAGGATAAACACATCGAGATGCAGAGTACAGTAGCCGACGTCATTCTCGACTATGTACTGATGCCCGACGACACGAAGCGCTATACCTACCGTGACCGCCGTATCATCCTCGACGGCATGTACGAGCCGGATGACTTCTATCATCCCGACTACAGCCGGCGACCCCTGCCTGCCAGCCTGCAGGACCACCGACGCACGCTCTACTGGAATCCCAATGCCCGTCCAGATGCCGAAGGCCGCTTCACCGCTACTTTCTACAACAACGACAAACAGACGCGCCTCAAGGTCAGCACTGCAGGCCTCATCGCCCCCACATCTACCAAGAAATAAAGAGACAACAGATATGACACATAGACTGACACTCATGCTCATCGCAGGGCTGACGTTCCTGACGGCTCAGGCCCAGATGATGAACCCTGTTCATTTCTCTTCACAGTTGAAAGAACTGAAGGGAGGAGAGGCAGAAATCATCTTTACTGCCACCATCGACAACGGGTGGCACGTATATTCCACCGACCTCGGCGACAGCGGCCCCATCACCGCTTCGTTCAATGCTGTGAAGATGGAGGGGGTGCAGACCATTGGTAAGCTCAAGCCCAGAGGCAACGAGAAGAAGATGTTCGACAAACTGTTTGGGATGGAGGTGCGCTATTTCGAGAACAGTGCGACGTTCGTGCAGAAGGTGAAGTTCACTAAACCCGACTATGACATTGACTGCTATCTGGAGTATGGCGCCTGCAACGACCAGAGTTGTCTGCCTCCCTCAACGTGCGAGTTGAAGAAACAGGGCAAGGCACCAATAGAGGTAAAGGAAGAGAAAAAGGAATCTGGTGCATTAGGAGATTCGCAAAAGCCAAAGGCAGAGGAATTAGGAAATTCGTCTGAACAGTTGGAAGGGGCGACTGAACATTTGGAGGGGACAGCCGACACAACTATCAACCGTCAACTCTCAACTCCCAATTCAGAAACGCTGTGGCAACCTGTAGTGAGCGACCTTCAATCGATGGGCGGTAGCGACGATATAGCCAACCACACCTTATTATATATATTATTAATGGGGTTCATCGGTGGACTATTGGCCGTCTGTATGCCCTGTATCTGGCCCATCATCCCCATGACGGTGAGTTTCTTCTTGAAGCGTGCACAGAAAGACAGGCGGAAAGGCATCCGCGACGCCATCACCTACGGACTGAGCATTATTGTAATCTACCTCGGACTAGGACTATTGGTGACAGCACTCTTCGGTTCCGATACCCTCAACGCGATGTCAACGAACGCCGTCTTCAACATCTTCCTGTTCCTCCTGCTCGTGGTTTTCGCCCTGTCGTTCTTCGGATGGTTTGAAATCAAACTGCCCGACTCATGGGCCAACAGCGTGGATACAAAAGCCTCGACAACAAGTGGACTTCTGTCGATTTTCCTCATGGCCTTCACCCTTGTGCTGGTATCGTTCTCCTGCACTGCCCCCATTATTGGACTGCTACTCGTAGAGACCACCACCAGCGGCAACTGGCTAGCCCCCGCCCTGGGCATGTTGGGTTTTGCTGTAGCGCTGGCACTGCCTTTCACCCTCTTCGCCCTCTTTCCCTCATGGCTGAAACAGGCCCCGAAGTCGGGCTCGTGGATGAACACGCTGAAAGTGGTATTAGGGTTCATTGAACTGGCCTTTGCACTGAAGTTCTTCTCCGTAGCCGACCTCGCCTACGGCTGGCATCTGCTGGACCGTGAAGTGTTCCTCTCACTCTGGATTGTCATCTTCGCACTCTTAGGGGCCTACCTCTGTGGCTGGCTGAAGTTCCAGAGCGACATGACTGATGGAGAGCCCCAGAAGCCTATGCCCGTCGTCTGCATCATGGGCGGACTGGTGTCATTTGCCTTCGCCGTCTATATGATTCCGGGTCTCTGGGGTGCTCCCTGCAAGGCTGTCAGTGCCTTTGCCCCACCGATGACTACGCAGGACTTCAACCTGAACACAAAGGTGGTGGAGGCTCGTTTCACGGATTATGACCAGGGGATGGCGGTAGCCGCTGCCGAGGGCAAGCCCGTACTCATCGATTTCACTGGCTTCGGTTGCGTGAACTGTCGTAAGATGGAGGCTGCTGTGTGGACAGACCCTGAGGTGGCCGACAGACTGATGAAAGACTATGTGCTCATCTCACTCTATGTGGATGACAAGACGCCACTGGCAGAACCGATGGAGGTGACTGACGCACAGGGCAACCAGAAGACATTGCGTACCGTAGGTGCCAAGTGGAGTTACCTGCAGAGCACGAAGTTCGGCGCCAACGCCCAACCGTTCTACGTCATTCTCGACCCCGCCACCGGCCGACCGCTCACTGGCAGCCGTGCCTATGACGAGGACATACAGAAATACTTGGGATTCCTGAAAGAGGGACTGGACAAGTATCAGAAATAAAGGTTACTTGACCAGCGATAGAATTTTCTTGGCATCTTCATCGCCAGCGGCAGCGTCCTTGCGCAATTTGGCAAGGATGTCGTCACCGCCTTTAGGATTCTTGACGGCTTTGACGAGCCACGACTTCGCCTTCTTCTCGTCGGCAGCAATGCCCTTGCCCTTCAGGTAACTCTTACCCAAGGCAAACTGTCCGTCGGCATTATCCTGTTTGGCAGCCTTGGAGAACCAGGTAACGGCTTTCTTGCGGTCTTTCTCCACACCCTTGCCGTCCTTGTAGCACTTACCTACGGCATACTCAGCCTTGGCATATTCCTGGGCAGCCGACTTGGAATACCATTTGAAGGCCTGTGCATCGTTCTCCTCCACACCATGACCCTTGTCGTAGCAACGTCCCAAACGGTATTGTGCTTTTTTATGACCTTTCTCGGCTGCCGCCTTCAACTTTGGCACTGCCGCCGTGTAGTTCTTGGCATCATAAAGAGCCTTACCCTCACTATAGAGTTTATCGGCACTCTGTGCACCGGCAGTCACACAGACCACCAGTGCCAGCATCGTCAGAAAGAATTGCTTCATCATTTTCCTTCTCATTGGATTAGAACTTAAACGTATATCCGACGCCTATGATATGGCGGTTGCCTTCGTCTTCATCATCACTGCATGACTTCTGGAACAGATATTTCACGTCGAACGAATGTTTTTTTGACAGACGGATCTCCGTACCCGCCGACAGACGATACTTTTCCAGGCCGCTGCTGGCCACGAAGGTCTCACCATTGATGTAGGGACGCCACATGCTGGTGACCTTGTACTTCAACTGCAGACGGTTGCGCCACACATTCTTTCCCTTACCGTTGTAGGTCTTGTCCTCCAAGGTACCCTTCGACACCTTGGTGCGCTCGACAGTCTTCTCCGGACGGTAGGTATATTGCCAACGTTCACGCAGTGACACGCTGAGATTACCAAAATCCACGGAGCCTGTCAACGACACATTGAAACGATGACGCACACCCCAGAAATTGGCCACTTTGGTCTGCTTATCATTCCACTTCTCGTTATTGTCGTAGAGCAGTGTATAGTCTGCCGAAGCCTTCAGCCAGTCGGTGAGTTTGTAACTGGCTCCCACACTGCCGCTCCAGCGGTCAACGGTCTTCACATTGTCGCGGGTACGCATCTCCACACCGCCCTCCAAGGACAGTTTCTTGGTGATCTTCTTCTCCACACCGACTTCCGTCCAGATGCCGAAGTCGTCGCCCTCAGCCCTTACGTCCACTGATGCCAGCAGCACAAAAGCCAACACCAGCCACAGTCTTATACTTCGTTCCATTTTGATTTCTTTACTGTGAATTGTCCACCAACATCATCCAGGCGCATATACTTCTTGTTATCACTCTCATAGGTAATACGCAACACACACGAATCCTTCAGGAAGTCAATGCCGCCCACGTCGATCTTCAGGATCTTCAGACCAGTACGCTCTTCCAGATCAGCCTTCAGTTCTTCGCGCTTCTCAGGCTTCACCAGTTCCACACGGTCGTACTGTATCAGTTTGGTGGGCTGGATCTTCATCGTCATCTCACAAGCAGTGATGGCAACCACCACGATAGCATCGATGATGAAGAGTTCGATGTACTCTGAGGCCATGGCATGGACCACCGAGAGACAGATGATGAGGAACAGATAGGTCATCTCGCGGACAGGCATAGCATCCGTACGGTATCGCATGATGCTGAAGATACCGAACAGTCCGAGTCCCACGCCCATCGTAGCCTTGCCTCGTTCCATACCCATCATGAAGAACACGAGGAAATAGATGGCTATCGACATGAGCATAAAGGTAAACGAGAAGTCACGACGGTGACTCTTACGGAAGTACAACTGGAAGATGATGATCCAGTTGACGACGATACAAATCAGGAATTTCACCATCGCCTGGGCGAATTCTGCATTTAAAATGTCCATAATCTTTATGTTTTTAATGTTTAATATTCATGATGATGTCTATGTCGCGTAATTTGGTCTTGAAGCGGTTGACGGGCAACTCAGGGTTGGTGAGTGCCGAGCCCATGCAATACTTCGAGAACCCGTGGGGATGGATGCGCAACTGCCGCAGCATCTCCAAGACTGGGGAAAAGACGAGTCCGTCACGCTTCAGTTCGATAATCACCAGTTCACCCATATCCTTGTCAACACCGCTGACAAGATTATGGAAGCACAACTCACTGTCGATGGTAAGGCGTTCGGTCTTAGCCTTGTTCACCAGCGTGATACGACGGAAGTGGTTGTTGATGGCGGGTTGCAGGGTATCAACACCATAACGGAGATGCTTTTCCAAGAACTCACGCTTCACCACATCCGTCACATCCATATCTGTCACCTCGATGCGTTTTTTCTTCGTACGCCCATGGTTGTTCTTTGTCTTTACCTCCATGAACTGCAGGTGCGAACTGACATAGGTACGGAAGCGGATCTTCTGTCGGTTAGTATGCCCATACTGGTGCTGACGGTACATATCAAACTCCGTGGTGTCGAAGTAGGTCGTGTCGTACGCCATGTTCCGCTCACCGTCAATCTCCTGGATATAGTAATCCTGTTGAGCCATCTCCAACAACAGGCGCAGACGATCAAGGGTAGTGACGAACTTATATCAGTACGGTTCATCAACTTCACCCCACTCATCTGTTCCAGCGTGATGGGTGCGAAAGAGCCTATCAGGTCGATCATTTTACGAGTATCTTACGGGCTTTCGAACCGTTCTTGATGATATAGAGCCCAGACTTCGAGGCCTTGGCCTGACGCCCCAGAAGGTCGAAGACACGCATCTCCGTAGCGTCATCTGTCCATACAGAATCAATGCCCGTAGCATCAGCCACGTCTGTCTTGTCGAAGTTCTGTGTACCACCAGTATAGGTAATGGTACCGTCGGCCTTGATAGCCTTACTGGCATAGCCGCTGATGCTGAGGGTGCCGTCTTCCTGATAGAAGTTGCCGCTGTCCTCATCCTCGTGACCTGTGGTTTTGCCAGTGGAGGTATCACCTTTCAGTTCCACCTGAATGCCGTCATCACCTGCACCTGTGATGTTTACTGTACCACTTTCCATCAGGAAATACTCCTTACAGTGGATGGCGTCCTTGGCGGCAGAAGTGATATTGATGGTCAGGTTCTTCACCTCGATATACTCTTTGCTGTAGATGCCGTGCTTCGAGTTGCCCACCACATTGAGCGTACCCTTACCCTTGAACTTCGTGTGTCCCTTAGCATGATAGCAACCGTTGTAGTCTTCATTGGCACCATCGGCAATAGTATTGGTGGTATTCTTTTTCGCGCTGAGTTCTATACGCTTACCGTTCTGCACGTTGATGGCAGGACCGGCAGGATTGGTCAGCGTGAGCCCGCCCAGTTCTACAACACATTTGTAGGATCCCTCCATATAGAACTCACCATCATCCGACTGTCCGCTCAGCACGTAGATGATCTCGCCGTCTTCATTGTCCGACGTCTTGTCAACGCCTGAGAAAGTGGCACTCTGCACAATCTTAACGTGCGACGAGGTGCCGCTGCTCACGGTGACATAACTACTGATATTGTCAGCAACGGTCACACTCGCAGTGTTTCCACTATAGACAATCTCCACGGTGTTGTCGTCAACGGCGGCAGCAATCATAGGAATGGCCAGTAAGCAGGCCAACACCATCTGTTTAAAAGTTTTTCTATTCATATTTTATTTTGTTAGTTCTTGCTTTGTTTATAAAAGGTCGAGTTCTACGGGACAGTGGTCGGAGCCAAAGATGTCAGTATGTATCTTGGCGTCTTCCAGTTTATCACGCAGACGGTCAGAGATGACGAAGTAGTCGATGCGCCAGCCTGCATTCTTCTGACGGGCCTGGAAACGGTACGACCACCAGGAGTATTTTACCTCCTCAGGATATTTGTGGCGGAACGTATCGGTGAAGCCACAGGCCAACAGGTCGCTGAACTTCTCGCGCTCCTCGTCAGTAAAGCCTGCATTATGGCGGTTGGTCTTGGGGTTCTTGATGTCTATCTCCTCATGTGCCACGTTCAGGTCGCCACAGAGGATGACGGGCTTCTGCTGGTCGAGTCGCTTCAGGTAACTGCGGAAGGCATCCTCCCACGACATACGGTACTCCAGTCGTTTCAGGCCGTCCTGCGAGTTAGGTGTATAACAGCAGACAAGGTAGAAATCCGGCATCTCCAACGTGATGACACGCCCTTCGTGATCATGCAGGTCAATGCCGATACCATATTCCACGTTGAGCGGTTGATGACGGGTGAAAATAGCCGTACCAGAGTAGCCTTTCTTCTCAGCAGAGTTCCAGTAGGAGGTATAGCCGTCGAACTGCAGGTCGAGTTGTCCCTCCTGCATCTTGGTCTCCTGAAGGCAGAAAAAGTCTGCGTCTAACTGCCTGAAAATATCTCTGAATCCTTTGGTCTCACAGGCCCTAAGGCCGTTCACGTTCCAACTAATAAATTTCATCATCTTCAATTTCGGCTACAAAGTTAGAAAAAAAAAGCGAAACAGACCTTAATTCTTCACTTTTTTTGTATCTTTGCCACAAAAATAAAGAATATCAATTATGGAAGGAATGAAAATGAACATTTGGGGGCTTCTGAAGAACATCCTGCCATTTGTAACCCCCTACCGCTGGCTGATTGTCATCACATTGGTGCTGACACTCGTCGGTTCGTTGATGGCGCAGGTCAATGCCGTTGTGCTCGACCGTGCCGTCGATGCCATCAATGCCCTGATGCAGCAGCCAGAGGGATTTCAGTGGAGTCAGGCTGTCAAGATCCTGACCGTCATCACTATCATTCTGTTGGGAAAAGAAGTGATTGGCGCGCTGGTCACCTTCTTCCAGCGCTACTACGGCGAGCGGATGCGCATCCTCGTGAGCCGCGACATGTCGCTGAAGGTGGTCGATCGGATCCTCTCCTTCCGCATGGCCTTCTTCACCAGCGAGGGCAACGAGACGGGTAAGTTGCAGTCGCGTATCGACCGAGGCATCATGAGCATGAGCAATACGGTGAACAATTTCTTCATTGAAATCCTGCCGCTCTTCACGAGTGCTATTCTCGCCCTTGGTCTGATGTTTGCCGCCAATTTCTACGTGGGACTCGTGGCCCTCTGCATCGTGCCCCTCTATTTGTGGGTGACCTACCTCCAGGCATCGAAGATGAAGGGCGGGCGCCGAGGCATCTTCGGAGGACATCAGGCCGTCAGTCAGGGTATCCTCAACATCATCGAAAGCATTAACGTCATCAAGTCGTTCAACCG
>JAGCPK010000159.1 GCA_017965725.1 Prevotella sp. | reverse complement strand
ATCCATACCCCAGACTCCTCACGCTATTTCTATGCCGATGGCTATGAGGAGAAACTGGCCAAGGGCGAACCACAGCGTCAACTCTCAAAGGAGTTTGTACGTCAGTGGCTCATCGAACACAACTTCATGAACGAGCCTGGTCAGGTGATGCCTGAGATCACGGATGAATATGCCGAGAGTGTCAGTGAACGCTATATCGAACTCTATGAGCATATCGTAGGCGAACGCTTCGAGCGTGAAACCAGCGATGAGGATATCGCCATGAGGATTGAGAAGAACGTCAGTGACTGGCTGAAAGAAAGATAATGTATCAACAGGAAGAGATCAAGCCGTATGGCGAAGGTGAGAAGGCGCAGCAGGTGGAGCGGATGTTCGACAATATCGCCCCAACCTACGACAAACTGAATCACCGTCTCTCCTGGGACATCGATAAAGGCTGGCGGAAGAAGGCCATCCGACAACTGGAGCCATACAAGCCTCAGACAATGCTCGACATTGCCACAGGTACTGGAGACTTTGCCATCCTCGCTGCAGAGATGCTGAAGCCTCAGAGACTGGTCGGGGCTGATATCAGTGAGGGCATGATGGAGATCGGACGACAGAAGGTGCAGGAGAAAGGACTCCAGGACATCATCGCCTTTGAGAAGGAAGACTGTACGGCCCTCTCCTATCCTGAGGGAACTTTTGATGCGGTGACGGCTGCTTTCGGCATCCGTAATTTCTCCGACCTCGACAAAGGACTCCGTGAGATGTGTCGCGTCATAAAGCCCGGAGGACACCTGAGCATCGTGGAACTCACCACACCGGTGTCGTTTCCGATGAAGCAACTTTTCCGCATCTACTCGCACACGGTGCTGCCCGTCTATGGTCGACTGATCAGCAAGGACACCAGTGCCTATACGTATCTGACAAAGACCATCGAAGCCTTTCCCCAGGGAGAGCAGATGGTGACCATCCTTCAAAGGGCCGGATTCAGTCAGGCATCCTTCAAGCGTCTGACATCCGGGATATGCACCATGTATTTCGCAACAAAATAATACACGATAGTTATGGATAAATACGGACTCATAGGTTACCCACTCGGGCACTCGTTCTCCATCAGTTACTTCAACCAGAGGTTTGCTGATGAAGGAATCAATGCCAGGTATTTGAATTTCGAGATTCCAACCATCGATGAATTGCCGGAGGTGATTGCCAAGAATCCCGAACTGAGAGGACTTAACGTGACGATTCCCTACAAAGAGAAGGTCATACCGTTTCTCGACAGTATCAGTCCTGAGGCTCGTTCCATCGGTGCCGTCAACGTGATTCGAGTCACACACGAGGGCAACAAGACCATCCTCAAGGGCTTCAACAGCGATGTCATCGGTTTTACACAGAGCATCGAGCCCATGCTTGACAAGAAATGGCACAAGAAGGCCCTGATCCTCGGTACCGGCGGTGCGTCGAAAGCCATCAATTTCGGTCTGAAGTCACTGGGACTTGAAACGGTCTTTGTCAGCCGCTATGAACGTCCGGAAACCATACAGTATGACAAGATCACGCCAGAAGTGATTAAAGAGTATAATGTCATCGTGAACTGTACGCCCCTTGGCATGTATCCTCACAGCGACGAATGTCCCAATCTTCCCTATGAGGCAATGGACAATCATACCATCCTCTATGATCTCATCTACAATCCAGACCAAACGCTCTTCATGCGCAAGGGAGCAGAACAAGGAGCCGATGTTAAGAACGGACTGGAGATGCTCTTGTTGCAAGCATTTGCCAGTTGGGAATTCTGGAACGGAAAAGAAAAATAAGCCATAGATTACACAGATTATGAGTGATAACAGATATATGATGCGAGGCGTGAGTGCCGCCAAGGAAGACGTACACGCCGCGATAAAGAATATTGATAAGGGTATCTTCCCTCAGGCTTTCTGCAAGATCATCCCCGATATCCTCGGCGGAGACCCTGAGTATTGTAACATCATGCATGCCGACGGTGCCGGTACGAAATCGGCCCTCGCCTATATGTACTGGAAGGAAACAGGTGATCTTGCTGTCTGGAAAGGCATCGCTCAGGATGCCATCGTGATGAACACCGACGACCTGCTCTGTGTGGGCGCTGTCGATAATATTCTGGTCAGCAGCACCATCGGACGCAATAAGATGCTTATTCCTGGTGAGGTCATCTCTGCCATCATCAACGGTACCGATGAACTGCTTGCCGAACTACGCGAGATGGGTATCGGCATCTGGCCTACTGGGGGCGAGACTGCCGACGTGGGCGATCTTGTGCGTACCATCATCGTGGATTCTACCGTCACCTGTCGTATGAAAAGAAGCGATGTCATTGACAATGCCAATATCCGTCCGGGTGATGTCATCGTAGGTCTCTCTTCTACGGGACAGGCCACGTATGAGAAACGGTATAACGGTGGAATGGGCTCTAATGGACTCACTTCCGCCCGTCATGATGTCTTTGCCAAATACCTGGCAGAGAACTATCCCGAGAGTTATGACCACGCCGTGCCCGATGAACTGGTGTATAGCGGAAAGTACAAACTGACGGACAGCGTCGAGGACTCGCCTGTGGATGCAGGACAACTGGTGCTCTCTCCTACCCGCACCTATGCCCCGGTGATCAAGAAACTGCTCAACGGACTGCGTCCCGAGATTCATGGCATGGTCCACTGTACAGGCGGTGCGCAGACAAAAGTCTTACATTTCGTAAACGACAACTGTCGTGTCATCAAGGACAACATGTTCCCCGTGCCGCCTCTGTTCAAGGCCATCCACGAGTGCTCAGGTACCGATTGGAAGGAAATGTACCAGGTATTTAACATGGGACACCGCATGGAAATCTACGTCCGTCCTGAGATAGCAGAACAGGTCATCTCCATCAGCAAGAGTTTCAATATTGATGCTCAGGTCATTGGTCACATCGAGGAAGGGAAAAAGAGTCTGACGATTAAATCCGAATTCGGCGAGTTCAACTACTAAATCCATAGCCGTATGAAGAGATTTGTTTTCACCCTAATTGTCTTCACTATACTGACATCGTGTGCAGAAATTGCAAGTACCCTTGTTGAAGATCAGTTACAACATGGATTGAAAAGCGGACAGACAAATCATCAGCGGACAAAAACCGACGATAAGAAATTGGCTAAACAGCAAGAGCAACTGAAGAAAGATGGCAAATGTCCTAAGTGTGGTGGAATGGGTAGAACACCCGATGGACAATACATCTGTGAGGCTTGCAAGGGCACAGGAAAATATATAGAAACGAATAGCAAACAAGAATAATGGCAGAAACAACAAACAGTATATTACAGAAACTTGACGGACTGGAGGCGCGCTTCGAGGAGGTATCGACCCTGATTACCGACCCCGACGTGATTGCCGACCAGAACCGTTTCGTGAAACTGACGAAGGAATACAAGGACCTGGGCGACATTATGGATGCCCGCAAACGTTACATTGCCTGTCTGAATGGTATTAAAGAGGCTAAGGATATCCTTGCCAACGAGAGCGATCCCGAGATGAAGGAGATGGCACGTGAGGAACTGGCTATGAACGAAGAACTCCAGCCCAAACTGGAAGAAGAAATCAAGATAGCCCTCATACCGAAAGACCCCGAGGACGCGAAGAACGTGCAGATGGAGATCCGTGCTGGTACAGGTGGCGACGAGGCTTGTCTGTTTGCTGGCGACCTCTTCAAGATGTATAAGAGTTATTGCGACTCGAAGGGTTGGCAGTTAAGTATCACCAGCGTCTCAGAAGGTGCCGTCGGTGGCTATAAGGAGATTGACTTCGCTGTCAGCGGTGCGGATGTCTATGGCACACTGAAATACGAGTCGGGCGTACATCGTGTACAACGTGTCCCTGCCACAGAGACACAGGGACGTATGCACACCTCTGCTGCTACAGTGGCCGTATTGCCTGAGGCAGATAAGTTCGAGGTACATGTGAACGAGGGTGAAATCAAATGGGACACCTTCCGCTCCAGTGGTGCCGGTGGTCAGAACGTCAACAAGGTGGAATCTGGTGTCCGTCTGCGCTATATGTGGAAGAATCCCAATACTGGTGAGACAGAGGAAATTCTGATTGAGTGTACCGAGACGCGTGACCAGCCCAAGAACAAGGAGCGTGCCCTCTCACGCCTCTATACCTTTATTTATGATAAGGAACACCAGAAGTATATGGACGACATCGCCTCGCGCCGTAAGAGCCT
>JAGCPK010000158.1 GCA_017965725.1 Prevotella sp. | reverse complement strand
TGTGCTGCCATAGCCCTTGAAGCCGTTGCTGTGGGTGATGCCGGCCTTGAAGGTCTTCTCGTACTCGTACTTGAAACCGCCGTAGAAGGCTCCCGTGACGCTGGCGTCGAACTTCATGTACAAGTTAGGATTGACGTCCACCCAGAAAGGAACCGGGCCAATGTTTACGCTTCACCCCCTCCGAATCTGTCGCAAAGGGTGGTTGGTCAATGGCCGAGAGTCCGTCGCAGGATCTTGCTGGGAACGGTCTGCTCAACAGGTCGTAGATGGATGTCGTAACTTTCGCCGACGAGGTCGGTCTTCTCGGTATGACATCCTACGTAAGAGAACGATAGTTCATCCTGGGGATCCACAACCTTGAGCGTGAACTTGCCGTTGATGTCGGTGATGGCTGACTCTACGATGCGACCTGTCTTCTTGTTGCGCTCACAGACGGTGGCACCCATCAGCGGACCAGCGTCGTCGCTCACGGTGCCGCGGATGGTGTCGCCAGCCTTCACACCTTTCCCGATGATGATGACTTTATTGAGGGGGGATGGGGGTTCTTTGGAGGATGACGCTGGTATCAGGTGGACGGGCATTTCGTCGGGCTTGACAAAAGTGGCATCTTTATAACCGGGTTTGCTCACCCTGATCATCTCGTTGTCGAATGGTGTCCAGAGGTCGAAATGCCCCTTCTTGTCTGTCCTGACCCCTCCGGCATCGGAGATCCCCATCGTGGTCTCGAAATAGATGAGGGCATCGGCGACGGGCTTCCCGCTCTCGTCGTCGAGGACCGTGCCTTTATAATGACGGCGGTTCTCGAGGATGGCCGGACAGTCGGAGGCATAGAGTTTATCGACGGAAACCAGGTGCATGACTAACAGACTCGGAGGGGTGGGGCTGAAGTAGGCTTCTGCCCACCAGGAGGAGGCTGCATTGGCATCGGGCGTGAAAGAGAATGTGCTCTCTATGTCGGAGGAATCATCTCTCTTTATCGGGAAGGTCTTGAAGGGATGGGGCTTGCCCTCTTTGACCTTACCCCCGAAGATGAAGGCGATACGGACGAGGCTGTCGGTGCGCTCGATGGATTTGTCGGCCTGTCGGGCGGCTTGACGGATGGCGTTGACGACGGTATCTACATGAGCCTGATCGACCTTCTCAGGAAGTTTGATCTCTACCTGGCGGATGAGCGGGACATAGATGCCACGGGAGTCGCTGCCCAGAGCCCCTAAGAATTCGTTGGTCATGTGGCCATGCTGGTACGTGATCTGTCCGAAGAACTGTTCTTCGACTGGCGTGTCAAACAGGTCGGGGGCGAGGGCATGATCCTTACCATTATATGTGAGGCCGTCGAATCCGAACGCAGAAGCGGTGCTGATGGTGTGGCCACTACGATAGTTGGCATAGACATCTGAGAGGTACGCCTGGCGAAGGGCTTCCGACTCGTCGGGTGAAAGCGGTGCGACGCTCAGCATCGGTCGGGTGGTGACTTCTATGGCGCCGTTGAGTCCGGCCTCTCCATAGATGGCCATTGCTGCCGCATCGGCAAGTGTCCTGACTTCTTTCACGTATTCGTCGCGTTGGAGGAAGTAGGCCCGCAGATCTTTCTTCAGATTATAGTCGTAATTGAAATGTCTGTCATGATTCACGGTGACCGGTCCGATGGGGAGCTTCAATGCCTCTTCGACGGACATGGGTTCCGTAGAATTATACCGAGGGCGGGGCTTGATGAGTTGCCAGTTCAAGGACTTCGGGAGTTGCTTGCCGTTGACGACGATGAGGACGGAGTCGATGTTGTTGCTGTCATCATCTTCCTCCGGCTGCTCCTGCGGATTGAAAATGTTTTGGTATTTTGTGATCTCGGCTTGTGGGAACCGCTGGTGCAACTGCGCTTCCTCATCGTCGGTGAACTGACCTGTAATCTTGAATTTGTCTATGGGGATCGTATCCAGCCATTCGGGGATGACGACGGGTTTGTACCAGAAGTCGAGATGCAGCGAACGGATGTGATCCATCTTAGAGAGTGCATGGGGCACTTCCGGATCATTAAGCAGAGAGAAATAGAGCTGCGCATACTTGTTCTTCTCCTTCAGGCGTGCGACTTCATCGGACTCCTCGTCGGCAATGCGGGCCAGCCAGCCTATCTTGGGTGTGAGGGCCCGTGTCGTGGCGTTCTCCTCTATGCCTACGAAGCCTGACCACAACTGCATGGGGATGGTGTCGATGGGCTCACCGGTGTCGGGGTCGGTGAGGATATGCCGGAAACTCACACGTACCATCTCCTGCGGCATGTCGGTGTCCCACATCACGCTGTCGGGGGTCTCACCATCCGTGTTGGGGAAGAACTTCAGGAACCAGCCATCCAGATAGGTGACCTCCTTCGGGGGAGCACACAACCTTTTTTCGTTCTTCAACTGGTCAACACGTATCTTCTTGACGATATTCCGCCAGAACTTCTTGTCGGCCTTGCCCTTGGAGGCTTTGACAAACTCCTTCAGGATGACCTCGAGGTCGGAAGCCCATTCCTCCAGACGGTATTTCTTCAGGCAGCGCACCTTGTCGAGCACCTTCTGCCAGTCGTCGGGTGAGCCGTTGAGGGTGATGGAGGGGATGCCGCAACCAGCTGCTATGTTGGTATATATGAAATACTTCTTGACGACATCCATCAGCGAGATCTGCGAGGCGATGCGTTCGGTGATGCCTGTGGTGGTGAAGTTGGCTGTCATCAGGTCGGCCAACTCGCCCTTGGTATTATTGGCGATGCAGATGGAGAAATCGTTCAACAGGCGTTCCCAGTCACCACTGGGTGAGAGCACGTCATTGTTGGAGTTGACAACGAGTTCCATCTTCCCCTCATGAAACACCAACAGGTCGCGCATCTCCTCAGCATGGGCATTCACGTAGCGTGAGAACCCCTGACTGATGATGAGCCACACCATATCGGGCGACAGCACCAGAGGATGATGATCGGCATAGGCCATCACCAGACTCTTGAAGAAGTTGTCGTCGCCCAGGCGACACAGGCGCTTCCCTTCGAAACTGGTCTTCACCACATGGTGTTGTTCCCAAGGCACCCCTGAGATGTTGACAATCTGTGTGGCAATATACTGCTCTTCGTATGCAGGGATATCCTTCTTGGGGGCGGACAGACCCTTATCGACATCGAAGGTGATGCCTTTCTGGGCACTCGCCAGGCTAGCGATGAGTGCCAGCAGGATGATGGTAAAACTTTTCTTCATAGGTTGTTGGTTTTATTTGATGAGCATTGTGCCATCGAAACTGATGGGGTCGCTGTTCTTAGAGCGCACACGGATCGTTGCCTCGCCGGAGTCCTTGACTTCAATCACATAGTGGTAGGAGTCCTCTCGCGTCTTGACATCGATATCAATCTGCGTGTATTTCTTCGACTTTGGCATACTCTCCTTATATTTGAGCACGGTTTCCTCAAAATTCAGGCCGATAGACGGCGAGAGGGTAGGAGACACACGGGCCTGACCCATATAGGGCAGATAACTGTGTAGCGTGTCGCCCCGTAGTTCGAGGTAGAAGTTGGGCGTCACCACTCTCGACCCATAGCGCATGGTGTTCATCGTATTGACGTCGATACACCACTGCTTGGCGGCGATGGCATCGGCCACTTCCTGGCGCTCCACCTGATTCTCTGCTTCTTTGAGATAGACTATCTTGCCGTTGATGTAACTCTTGACCTTATACCAGTCCTTGGGCATCCATATCTCACCATCCCCGGAGAAGGAAAAAATGTGGAGGCCTTCACCGCGGCGAATGAAAAAGAGGAAATAACTCTTCTTTGAAGAGGGTCGTTCTTTGACTGAGAGGAGGCCACGAAGAAGGCGATGGTTGAAGGTGTTATCGATACGCCAACGGGACTCATCATCGGCGTCAGGATAAGGGAGTTCTGCCGATTGGAAATAATGATAATACTGATCCTGATGCTGATTGACATAATCGTGGGCCAACGATTGGAGTTGCAGGAACAGCCTGTTGGCCTCGTCTTTATACTGGGCAGGGATGAAGTAGCGGGTGCCCTTGGCCAGACCGTAATCGTACACGCCATCGGAGAAGTAAATCGAGTGCCCTTCATTGGCATCTTCCTTGAAGCCCTTGTCGTGTCGCCAAACGAAGGGACAACTGTATGCGCCCTTCAGCGTCATCGCAGATTTGAGGACGGGCTGGATCTGCGCTTCGAAGGCGGCGACGTCGAAAGGTTTCATATCCTCGGGTGCGACATCATGATACGCTACGTGCACATGATGGTAGTTACTGGCATCCCAGCCTTCTTCGTTTTTCCGATAGTAAAAACTGGCATACTCATGAGCATGGAAAATGAAGTTCATCCGGAGGTCATTGACCGATGAATTCTGCTTTCGTTTGAACTCAGGATCCATAAACCCCAAAGCATACTCAATGGTATCGGTGCCGTTCTTGTGGCATTCATACTGTTGACTCTCTGTCGCCTCTTTGCCCATATCGGTGAAGGCATCGCGTATGGTTTCGAGGGCTCGCTCCAACCGGTGCTGTCGCCGAACTATGATGCTGTCGGGCATAGGCTTGTAGGTAACAGCGCTGCCTTTTACATACGGTGCAATGCTCCAACTGTATGAGATTTTGTTGGCATCGGCGTTAGTCTGCCAGAAACTCATTTTATAGCCCAGTTCCTGCAGGCTTTCCTCCAACTGATGAGGGTGCTGGTTCGGTGCCTCGGTAGTAGTCTGCGCAAGCACTGTCGTTGCCAGCGCTGCCAGCCATATAAGTGCATATCGTCTGTTCATGATGTATGGAATTTCAATGTTCAATCTTCAATTCTTCCTGTATGTCGCTTTACCGTTCACCCAGCGCTTTATCTTTGTCCACTCTTTGGGCATCCAGAGTTCGCCATCCGTGGTAGTCGAGAGAAAGTGGAGACCTTCTTCATCGCGGTAGTAGGCGAGGAAGTATAGGTTCTCATGGAATTTTCCATATGAAACGAGAATGTTACGTAATCGGAAATCGCTGTTCGTGGAGTAATAGAAGTAATGATAGTACTGTTCAGGATGGCGGTTCACGTAGTCGTGGGCCAGCGAGTCGATCAGCAGACACAGCGCCCAACCCTCTTTCTCATACTGGGCAGGCAGGAAGTAATGGGTGCCTGTGGTCTTGCCCGCATTGTTATCAGAGAAAGCCATAGCATCGATTCCGCCATCAGG
>JAGCPK010000157.1 GCA_017965725.1 Prevotella sp. | reverse complement strand
TATGCTTCAGGAGGCTGTCGATTCCCTCTTCGACAACTCGCGTAAGTCGAGTGCCGTGAAGAGCGACTCGAACCGTCCGATGAAGTCACTCTCTGACTCGTTGAAGGGTAAGCAGGGACGTTTCCGTCAGAACTTGCTTGGTAAGCGTGTTGACTATTCAGCCCGTTCGGTGATCGTCGTCGGTCCTGAGTTGAAGATGGGTGAGTGCGGTCTGCCTAAGTTGATGGCTGCTGAACTCTATAAGCCGTTCATCATCCGCAAACTCATCGAGCGCGGTATCGTGAAGACGGTAAAGAGTGCCAAGAAGATAGTGGATCGTCGTGAACCGGTTATCTGGGATATCTTGGAGAATGTGATGAAGGGTCACCCCGTGCTCCTGAACCGTGCCCCGACACTTCACCGTCTGGGTATCCAGGCTTTCCAGCCGAAGCTTATCGAGGGTAAGGCCATCCAGTTGCACCCGTTGGCATGTACGGCTTTCAATGCCGACTTCGACGGTGACCAGATGGCTGTCCACCTCCCACTGAGCAACGAGGCCATCCTCGAGGCGCAGTTGCTGATGCTCCAAAGCCACAACATTCTGAATCCTGCCAATGGTGCGCCTATCACCGTTCCTTCTCAGGATATGGTGCTCGGCCTCTACTATATCTCTAAGATCCGTCCGGGTGCCAAGGGTGAGGGCCTGTCCTTCTATGGTCCCGAGGAGGCTATCATTGCCCACAATGAGGGCAAGTGCGACCTCCACGCTCAGGTGAAAGTGGTGGTAGATGACCGCGACGAGAAAGGTAAGCCTTACAAGCATACTGTTGAGACTTCTGTTGGTCGTGTCATTGTTAATGGCATCATCCCCGATGAGGTGGGTTATGTGAATAAGGTCATCTCTAAGAAGAGCCTGCGTGACATCATCGCCGACGTTATCAAGAATGTGGGCTTCGCTGAGGCTTGTGAATTCCTCGACGGTATCAAGAACCTCGGTTACCGTATGGCATACGAGGCTGGTCTGTCGTTCAACCTCGACGATATCATCATTCCGAAGGAGAAGGCTGACCTTATTGAAAAGGGTAATACTGAGGTGCAGCAAATCACTGACAACTATAATATGGGCTTCATCACCGATAATGAGCGTTATAATCAGGTGATTGATACTTGGACCCACGTCAACAACGATATCGGTAACATCCTGTTGAAGCAGATGACCGAGGCTGACCAGGGTTTCAACGCCGTGTTCATGATGCTCGATTCCGGTGCCCGTGGTAGTAAGGACCAGATTAAACAGCTCTCTGGTATCCGTGGTCTGATGGCCAAGCCGCAGAAGGCTGGTGCCGAGGGACACCAGATTATTGAGAACCCAATCCTGTCGAACTTCAAGGAGGGTATGTCAGTGCTTGAGTACTTCATCTCTACCCACGGTGCTCGTAAGGGTTTGGCTGATACTGCCATGAAGACTGCCGACGCAGGTTATCTGACCCGTCGTCTCGTTGATGTGTCTCACGACGTGATTATCAATGAGGAAGACTGTGGTACGCTGCGCGGTCTTGTCTGCACAGCCCTGAAGAATGGCGACGAGGTCATCTCCAGCCTCTCAGAGCGTATTCTCGGACGTGTGTCTGTGCACGATGTTGTGAATCCGAAGACGGGTGAGATCATCGTGCCTGCTGGTGAGGAGATCACCGAATCATTGGCTGAGGCCATCGAGAAGGCTGACATCGAGAGTGTGGAGATTCGTTCGGTACTCACCTGTGAGTCGAAGAAGGGTGTCTGCATGAAGTGTTACGGACGTAACCTCGCCACCCGCCGTATGGTGCAGAAGGGTGAGGCTGTCGGTGTGATTGCCGCTCAGGCTATCGGTGAACCGGGTACACAGTTGACGCTCCGTACGTTCCACGCCGGTGGTGTGGCTGCCAATGCAGCCGCCAACGCCAGCATCGTTTCGAAGTACGACGCTGCCAAGATTGAACTTGAAGAGGTTCGTACTGTTCCGTTCGATGAGGATGGTCGTGAGTGCGAGATGGTGGTGAGCCGTCTGGGTGAACTCCGTTTCGTGGATCCCAATACGAAGATTGTTCTTTCATCAGTGAACGTTCCTTATGGTTCTTCTCTCTATTTCCATAATGGCGATGAGGTGAAGAAGGGTGATAAGATTGCCCAGTGGGATCCGTTCAATGCCGTCATTGTGACGGAATATGCTGGTCGCCTGAAATTCAACGATGTCATTGAAGGTGTTACCTTCCGTGCTGAGACTGACGAGACGACAGGTCTGACCGAGAAGATTGTCACCGAGTCGCGTGATAAGTTGAAGGTGCCTACCTGCGATATCATTGGTGCCGATGGTGAGATTGTCGGAACCTATAACTTCCCTGTAGGAGGTCACGTAGTCGTTGAAGATGGACAGACCGTTCAGACTGGTGAGACTCTCGTGAAGATTCCGCGTGCTGCCGCCAAGGGTGGTGATATCACCGGTGGTCTGCCGCGTGTCACCGAGTTGTTCGAGGCTCGTAACCCGAGTAACCCCGCCATCGTGTCTGAAATCGACGGTGAGGTCACCATGGGTAAGGTGAAGCGCGGTAACCGTGAGATTATCGTCACTTCAAAGACTGGTGAGCAGCGTAAGTACCTCGTATCGCTGTCGAAGCAGATTCTGGTGCAGGAGCATGATGCCGTTCGTGCCGGTACGCCGCTCAGCGACGGTGTGATTACACCTGCTGACATCCTGGCTATCAAGGGCCCCACCGCTGTACAAGAGTATATTGTCAACGAGGTGCAGGATGTATATCGTCTGCAGGGTGTGAAGATCAACGACAAGCACTTCGAGATTATCGTGCGCCAGATGATGCGCAAGGTGCAGATCAACGAGCCTGGTGATACTTCATTCCTTGAGCAGGAGATTGTCGATAAACTCGACTTTGCTGAGGAGAACGACCGTATCTGGGGTAAGAAGGTGGTTACCGACGCCGGTGACTCTGAGAACCTCCAGAAGGGTCAGATTGTCACTGCCCGTCGTCTGCGCGACGAGAACTCCGTACTGAAGCGTCGTGACCTGCGACTCGTCCAGGTGCGTGATGCCGTGCCTGCCACATCTACTCAGATTCTGCAAGGTATTACACGTGCCGCCCTTCAGACGAAGTCGTTCATGTCAGCCGCTTCGTTCCAGGAAACCACAAAGGTGCTTAACGAGGCAGCCATCCGTGGTAAGGTGGATCATCTGGAGGGTATGAAGGAGAATGTGATCTGCGGTCACCTGATTCCTGCTGGTACTGGTCTCCGTGAGTTCGACAAGATTATTGTCGGCTCGAAGGAGGAGTACGAGCGCATGCAGGCCAACCGCAAGAACGTGCTCGACTTCGGTGAAGACGTTACGCTTGAAGAGCAGCAGTAAGTTTACATGACTATCATAGAAAAGGGCGTTGCATGTGCAACGCCCTTTTTGATGCTTAGGAGAGTCCTTCTATCTCGCCATCGACAATGGTGATACGCTCGGCTTGTGGGCTCTTGGGAAGTCCTGGCATGCGGAGCATGTCGCCAGCGATGGCTACAATCATCTCACTACCACAGTTGAGAATGATGTCGCGGATGCGGATGGTGAAGCCCTCGGGTGAGCCATAGCGTGTGGAATCGGCCGAGAACGAGAACTGGGTCTTGGCGATGCAGACAGGGTAGTGGGCGATGGCGCCATCTTCGTCGGTAAAGGTGGCACGCAGGTCCTCAAGTTTCTTCTTTGCCGTCTTGCTATATTCCACCGCTGCAGCACCGTAGATGCGCTTGCATACTTTCTCGATCTTGTCTTCCAGACAGTCTGCCTCTTTGTAGGTGAAGCGGATGGGCAGCGGTTGTTGACGCTCGATGGTGTCAATGACGGTCTGTGCCAGTTCGATGGCTCCTTCACCACCCTTCAGGAAGGCTTCGTTGACGGCAAAGCCCACGCCGAGGTCCTCGCAGTTCTTACGAACGATATCTATTTCTTCTTCCAGGTCGCTGTCATGCCGGTTGAGGGTGACCACGACTGGTTGTCCGAAACCCTGCATGTTGCGGATATGGCGGTTGAGGTTCTTCAGACCCTCCGTCAGGCCCTGGGCATTGGGTTCCTTGATATGTTCGATGGCCACACCGCCATGCATCTTCAGTCCTTGCGTGGTGGCAACGATAACCACCAGTCGGGGCTGGAGGCCAGTCTTACGGCACTTGATGTCGAAGAACTTCTCTGCACCGAGGTCGGCACCGAAACCTGCCTCAGTTACCACGTAGTCGCTGAACGTCATGGCCATCTTCGTGGCGAGTACGCTGGAGCAACCATGAGCGATGTTGGCAAACGGTCCTCCGTGGATATAGGCAGGCGTATGCTCTGTGGTCTGTACCAGGTTGGGGTTGAGAGCATCACGCAACAATACTGTGATGGCACCTGCCACACCAAGATCCTTCACTTTGAACAGTTTGCCGTCGGCAGTGATGCCTAGCACGATGTTCTCGATGCGTCGTTGCAGGTCGGCTTCACTGGTGGCCAGACAGAGGATGGCCATCAGTTCTGATGCCGGAGTGATGTCAAAGCCTGTTTCCGATACTACCCCATCGCCTCGCAGGCCTGTCACCACGTTGCGCAGGGCACGGTCGTTCACGTCGAGCACACGTTTCCAGAATATCTCACGCAGCGAGAAACCATCCTTGCGGTGTTGGTAGAGGTAGTTATCGAGCAGGGCGCTGATGGTGTTGTGGGCCGACGTCACGGCATGGAAGTCGCCAGTGAAGTGCAGGTTAATCTTCTCCATCGGCAATACTTGGGCGTAACCGCCACCGGCAGCACCGCCCTTCATGCCAAAGCATGGACCCAGAGAGGGCTCGCGCAGTGCCACCGCTGCCTTCTTACCCAAGCGGTTGAGACCCAATGTCAGTCCGATGCTGACGGTAGTCTTACCGATACCAGCCTTCGTCGGTGAGATAGCCGTCACTAGGATCAGTCGGCTTTTCTTCATCTTCTCTTCGTCGATGAGGCCGATAGGCACCTTAGCCATAAAGCGTCCGTATGGATCAATCTGCTCCGGGTCGATACCTAACTGGCTGGCAATCTCACTGATGTGCTTTAGTTCGCATTCGCGTGCAATCTGTATGTCTGTCTTCATAATCTCTGTACGTTCAGTTAGTTGCGGCTGCAAAATTACCGTTTTATTTTCTGATTACCAAGAAAAACGGCTGAAAGTTTTGTGCTTTCGGCTTTTTTGCCTATCTTTGCACGGACGAAAGGGAGATCCTCTAAGTCATCATTACACCTTATTATATATATAAAGAGATTATGAACGAGAAAGAGAATAAGCAGCAGGGACTACAGTTGGAGTTGCCACAGGAAGTGGCGCAGGGAGAATATGCCAACTTTGCCATCATCACCCATTCAAGCAGTGACTTCATCATTGATTTCGCGCGGGTGTTGCCTGGCGTGCCGAAGGCGCAGGTGAAGAGTCGTGTAATCCTGGCACCCGAGCATGCCAAGCGTCTGTTGGGGGCTCTTCAGGAGAATATCATGCGTTACGAGCGGGAGTTCGGACCCATTCAAATTCCCAAGCAGCAAGAGCGCACCATATCCCCCTTTGACGTGACAAAAGGCGAGGCATAAGAACAAAATCACGTCTAAGGATTCTTAAAAGTGTTATATCTTGTTAAACGTTGCAGGGTGTGACACTTTTTCTTTATTATATATTAGGTGGAATCAGAAAATAGTTGTACCTTTGCAGCCCGAAACGCCCTTTTGTGACAAGATAGGGCGTGTAATGTATTGAATATAAACAAAATAAACATATATAAATTAATAAAAGTAAAAGTATTATGCCTACAATTTCACAATTGGTAAGAAAAGGCAGAAAGGTGATTGTTGACAAGTCAAAGTCACCCGCGCTGGACAATTGTCCTCAGCGTCGTGGTGTCTGCGTACGCGTCTATACGACAACCCCGAAGAAGCCTAATTCGGCTATGCGTAAAGTAGCCCGTGTTCGTCTGACAAATCAGAAGGAAGTAAACTCTTACATCCCCGGTGAGGGACACAACCTGCAGGAGCACTCTATCGTGCTCGTTCGCGGTGGACGTGTCAAGGACCTGCCAGGTGTACGTTATCACATCGTTCGCGGTACACTTGATACCGCTGGTGTTGCAAACCGCCTGCAGCGTCGTTCCAAGTACGGTGCCAAGCGCCCGAAGGCTAAGAAGTAACTGACCGGAGAAGGTTAGAGAGCCAAAAAGAAACAAATTACAAAACCGTTTTGCTGGAGAAGCGTTGACGACAAGGTTGAGTAAATGTCCGAGCGAAGGACGTTGAAGAACAAGTAAGAACAGCCCCCAAGCAGAATTTAATCATTCAAAACAAAATGAGAAAAGCAAAACCAAAGAAGCGTGTGATCCTGCCGGATCCAGTCTTCAACGACACTAAGGTGTCAAAGTTTGTGAACCACCTGATGTACGATGGTAAGAAGACCAAGTCGTACGAGATTTTCTACAATGCCCTTGACATCGTGAAGGGTAAGATGCAGAACGAGGAGAAGCCTGCCTTGGAAATCTGGAAGCAGGCCCTTGACAACATCACTCCTCAGGTGGAGGTAAAGAGCCGCCGTATCGGTGGTGCTACGTTCCAGGTACCGACGGAAATCCGTCCCGACCGTAAGGAGAGCATCTCGATGAAGAATATGATCTCGTTTGCTCGCAAGCGCAGTGGTAAGTCTATGGCTGACAAACTGGCTGCTGAGATCATGGACGCCTTCAACAACCAGGGTGGTGCCTTTAAGCGTAAGGAAGATATGCACCGCATGGCTGAGGCTAACCGCGCATTTGCACACTTCAGATTCTAAGAATAGGTAAAATAGGTATTAGGTAAAAAGAAAAGGATAATTAGTTAAGACAATGGCAAATCGCGATCTAAATTTGACACGAAACATCGGTATTATGGCTCACATCGACGCCGGTAAGACCACCACCTCCGAGCGCATCCTGTTCTATACAGGTAAGACGCACAAGATCGGAGAGGTGCATGATGGAGCCGCTACGATGGACTGGATGGCCCAGGAGCAGGAGCGCGGAATCACTATCACCTCCGCTGCTACTACTTGTAACTGGACTTGGAATAATAAAACATTCAAGATTAACCTGATTGATACTCCGGGACACGTTGATTTCACCGCTGAGGTGGAGCGTTCGTTGCGTGTGCTCGACGGAGCCGTAGCCACTTATTCTGCTGCTGACGGTGTGCAGCCTCAGTCTGAGACTGTTTGGCGTCAGGCCGACAAGTATAACGTGCCCCGTATCGGTTACGTGAACAAGATGGACCGCTCTGGTGCCGACTTCTTCGAGACGGTGCAGCAGATGCGTGACATCCTGGGAGCCAATCCCGTGGTGATCCAGGTACCCATCGGTGCTGAGGAGAACTTCAAGGGTCTGGTCGATCTGATTAAGATGAAGGCAATCCTGTGGCACGATGAGACCATGGGTGCTGAGTATGATATCGAGGACATCCCCGCCGACCTGCAGGCAGAGTGCGACGAGTGGCGTAACAAACTGCTCGAGGCTGCTGCTGAGTACGACGAGGCTCTGATGGAGAAATACTTCGACGATCCCGCCTCTATCACGGAGGATGAGATTATCGCCGCTATCCGCAAGGGTACTATCGCCATGGAGTGCACCCCGATGCTGCTCGGTTCTTCTTATAAGAACAAGGGTGTTCAGCCGCTGCTCGACTATGTGTGTGCTTTCCTGCCTGCACCTGTCGATGTGGAGGTCATCAAGGGTACCAACCCCAACACCGATGAGGAAGAGGATCGTGAGCCCTCTGAGGCCGCTCCTACATCAGCCCTGGCATTTAAGATTGCCACCGACCCGTATATGGGCCGTCTGGTGTTCTTCCGCGTCTATTCTGGTAAGATCACAGCCGGTAGTTATGTGTTCAATCCCCGTTCGGGCAAGAAGGAGCGTATCAGCCGTCTGTTCCAGATGAACTCCAACAAGGAGATTCCCATGGAGTCTATCGACGCTGGTGACATTGGCGCAGGCGTAGGTTTCAAGGATATCCGCACGGGTGACACTCTCTGCGACGAGACCAAGCCCATCGTGCTGGAGTCTATGACCTTCCCCGACACTGTGATCTCCATCGCAGTTGAGCCGAAGAGCCAGGCTGACGTGGCCAAACTCGACAACGGTCTCGCTAAGTTGGCTGAGGAAGACCCGACCTTTACTGTCCGTACCGACGAGCAGAGTGGTCAGACCATTATCTCAGGTATGGGTGAACTTCACCTCGACATCATCATCGACCGTCTGAAGCGTGAGTTCAAGGTAGAGTGCAACCAGGGTAAGCCTCAGGTGAACTATAAGGAGGCTATCACCAAGACTGTCAACCTCCGTGAGGTCTATAAGAAGCAGTCGGGTGGTCGCGGTAAGTTCGCTGACATCATCGTGAATGTCGGTCCTGTGGATGATGATTACGATGTCAAGGAGAACGGCGGTCTGCAGTTCGTCAATGAGGTCAAGGGTGGTAACATCCCCAAGGAGTTTATCCCCGCTATCCAGAAGGGCTTCGAGAGTGCCATGAAGAATGGTATCCTTGGTGGCTATCCGATGGATTCAATGAAGGTGACTGTGCTCGACGGTTCGTTCCACCCTGTCGATTCCGACCAGCTCTCATTCGAGATTGCTGCCCTCAACGCCTATAAGAGCGCCTGTGCTCAGGCTAAGCCTGTGCTCATGGAGCCTATTATGAAACTCGAGGTTGTTACTCCTGAGGAGAACATGGGTGACGTGATCGGTGACCTGAATAAGCGTCGTGGTCAGGTAGAGGGAATGGATGAGGCTCGCAGTGGTGCTCGTGTCATCAAGGCTCAGGTGCCCCTGTCAGAGATGTTCGGCTATGTCACAGCCCTGCGTACCATTACGTCTGGTCGTGCCACCAGTTCTATGGAGTACGATCACCACGCACCACTGTCAAGCGCTATCGCCAAAGCTGTGCTTGAGGAGGTGAAAGGCCGTGCTGATCTGGTATAAGTAAAAAAAGGAGAGTCGCTGAGCAAATGACTCTTTAGCGACTCCCCTCTAAATAGTAATTATTAATTTTTAAAATTGTAAATTAGAATTATGAGTCAGAAAATTCGTATTAAACTGAAGAGTTACGACCACAAGTTGGTTGACAAGTCAGCAGAGAAAATCGTGAAGGCTGTAAAGGCCACAGGTGCTATCATCAGCGGTCCTATCCCCCTTCCCACACACAAGCGTATCTTCACCGTGAACCGTTCTACCTTCGTTAACAAGAAGGCTCGTGAGCAGTTCCAGTTGTCAGACTACAAGCGTCTGATCGACATCTACAGCTCAACAGCAAAGACTGTTGACGCCCTGATGAAACTCGAACTCCCCAGCGGTGTAGAGGTTGAGATCAAGGTATAGTACCCTTAAGAGATTTCAAATCATCTATCATAAAGCGGTGTATCCTTTCGGATGCACCGCTTTTCTTATTGCATTAAGGATAGCCTCACACTCTTTTGTGTGAGAGATATAGTAAAACTTTGTTAAACTTTCACTCGCTGATACAAGATTTTGCCTTTTTTAGGATTTTATATATAGAAAAAGGTGTAACTTTGTAACAAAACGAAGGAATATGAAAAAGAGTCTATTGTTTGTGGTTGTGGCTGTCTGCTGTATGACGGCCAGTGCTGCGGCTCCTGAGCGGAAGATGCTGGAGCAGGGGAAGATGTGGATTTTTGCCTATCACCATTTTGAAGAGCATGAGACTGGCTATGACGAGTCAATTTGGCCGTCTTACTATCAACTGGACGGTGAAATAACCATCGACGAGCGGCAATATATGAAGATGTACAGGTGGGATGAACCCGACTACATTGGAGACGATGACTTAAATAAGAAATACTACGGTGCTTTCCGAGAGGACGAGGAAGGACGAGTGTATATGTACAACGACAGTGAAAAGAAAGATGACATGGTGCTTGACTTCAGCCTGCATTATGACAAGAACTATTTCCCTGATGTTGTTCGCATCACTGAGACCATTAAGGAGAATGGCCAATTGTTCCGCCGATACCGCTATGAGGATAAAGTCGGTGTCGATGACAAACTCTACGATTTGGGTTATGTCGCTGTTGAAGGTGTCGGTTTTCAAAGGAAAGGGTTCATGTTCGACCCCTATGCGGAAGAGCCAACTTGCATCTGCGACTATGAGGAATTGGCATACGTCGAGTCAAACAATTTCTGGTTTAGTGCCTCAGCATTCCAGGCTCCGAGGGAGATCGAACTGACGGATGGTGAACGGCAACTGATTGCCAGCAACAACGACTTCGCCTTCAACCTGTTCCGCAAGGCCCGTGGCGACGAGAGTATCGTGCTCTCGCCACTGAGCATCACTTATGCTCTGGGTATGCTCAACAATGGAGCAGACGGGCAGACGTTGCAGGAGATCAACCAGACACTGGGCTTTGGTGAGGCTGGTGCCGATGCTATCAATGCTTTCTGCCAGAAGATGCTCATTGAGACAAGCACACTCGACGACAAGACCAAGGCACTCATCGCCAATACCATCTTTGTCAACGAGGGCTTGGGATACCGTCTGCAAGATGACTTTGTGAAGAAGGTTAACGACTATTACAACGCCCAGCCGCAGAACCGTAACTTCTATGACGGGGAGACGATGGATGTGATCAATCAGTGGGCCAACGACCATACGGAGGGTATGATTCCAGAGGTGCTTAATAAATTCGAACCCTCTGCTGTGAGTTACCTGCTGAATGCACTTTACTTTAAGGGAGCCTGGAGTAAACCCTTCGATGTCGCAGAGACAAAGGAGGAGAGTTTCGGCGGAGGCGAGGCTGTGCCTATGATGCACAAGCCATATACTGATTTTGAATATACCGAGAACGATATTTATCAGGCCGTCAACTTACCCTACGGCAACGGTGCCTATAAGATGAGCGTCTTCCTGCCTCGTGAGGACAAGACCGTCGGCGACGTGCTCGAAGTCCTCAATGGCAGCAATTGGAAAGTCAATGGCTTTATTGAAGTAGATGTGAAACTGCCCCGCTTTGAGACAGATACGAACTTGAACCTGGTTAAGATCATGAAAGATTTAGGTATGCCTACCGCCTTTACGGAGTATGCTGAATTCCCCTATTTCTGTAACGTGCCTAATTATATCAGTAATATGTTTCAGGTGGCCAAGATCAAACTTGATGAGGAGGGCACTGAGGCTGCTGCTGTCACAGTTATAGAAGGCGGTGCAACAAGCATTCCCCCAACCGCTAAGTTCCACGCCACGCGCCCCTTCCTCTATGTCATCAGCGAGCAATCCACAGGAGCCATCTTCTTCATCGGCCAGTATATGGGTACGACCACTACAGGCATTGCCTCGCCTCGCATACAGAAGCCAACTGAAGATGATGTCATCTACAACCTCTCCGGCCAGCGGCTCAGCACGCCTCCTGCCAAAGGCATCTACATCCGTAATGGCAAAAAGGTCGTGTTTTAGTTTCTTATAATAAAACGGAGGAATATGAAAAAGAGTATTTTGTGGATTGTTTGCGGTCTGCTGGCTATGGCGGGCTGTACAGGAGATGGAGACAACCCTGCAAGCGATCAGAGGGAAATAGAATTGAAGAACTTCTCCAATTCGGGGTGCAAAGGAAACGAAGTCCGTACAAGGTCTGACGATGATGTTAGGAAAGAAGTCTTCAATTATAGTTGCATTCATGAAGACTATCTTTATGTTACACATCTGGATGCAATGTTTAATTGTTGTCTTGATAGATTGGAAGCCGATGTGAGTGTTGAAGGTAATCAGATTAGAATTGGCGAATATGAATCATACGGAGCAGGCGAAGGTTGCTATTGCATCTGTCCCTATGACCTAAGTTACGAGATTGGTCCTTTGGTCGAAGGCAAGACCTACGTCATCTATATCGGCCATAAGGGCAATGAGTCGAAAGTGGCAGAATTTGAGTTCCATAATTCCATGTCAGGCGTATGGGGGGTTGAAACTATTAACGCGGTGTGTGGCGGTATTATCCATGAAGACTTTTATCCCAAGGAGATTGATGAGTCAGATCCTTTGTCTGTATTCTTTGCAGCGGAACTGCATGACACATATTGGGATATAGACTCGAAAGAACATAGTACTTTTTTCTATCAAGAAGAATCTGGCGATCGTTTCATGGTGATAGACAGTCGTGAGGCGTTTCTGGATGCTTATATGGGTACGGAGGAACTGCCCAATATAGATTTTGACCTCTATACACTCATCATCGGCAGGACATGGGGAAGTAATAGTGCTTATAGGCTCGTTGATGTTGTTTTGAAGGATATGGGTCCTAACCTTGATTTGGAGACGAAGTTGATTCACTATGCAAATGGTGGTGCATACGAAGTGATTCTGGATATGTTCTACTGGTGCCTGTATCCGAAGTTGCCACAGAAAAGTATTTCCCTTCGTCGCACTGTGACAGATATACATTAACTTTTTCGGTTTTAAACATAAAAGTGATAAAACATATAAAATGATGATAAGAAAACTGTTATTATTTACATTTGTGTGCTTCGCAACAATGGCGGAGGCACAAAACCAGAAGGGAACATTTTCCATCAAACCGATGGTGGGTGCCAACATCTCGTCATTCGGGTCACCAATTATTGAAGATTTTTATCACACCAAGGTCAGATTTACGGCTGGCGCTGAGGCTGAATATGGCGTAAACAACTGGCTGGGGCTGTCGTTGGGACTGATGTACTCGCAACAGGGTGTCAAAGTGGATGGCAGTGTAGTCTTAACGCAGATGTTGGACGATGAAGAGGTGCTTTACTCGGTATCACAGATGAACGGCTATCTGCACGCAGACTATCTGAATCTTCCGATGATGGCCCATGTCTATATCCCTGCCATTCGTGGACTCTCCATTAATGCCGGTATCCAAGTGGGATTGCTGGTCAATGACAGGATGACAACGGATGTTTTGAATTATACAGAAATAATCAATTTATCGTCTTCACAACATAACTTTGCTTACGTAAATATCTATGATTATGAGCCGCCAGTCGTAACGTCTGCAGTAGTCAGTCAGAACGACATCTGTAAGTCTGTTGACTTCGGTATTCCTCTGGGATTGTCGTATGAGTACAAAAACATCTCGCTTGATGCTCGCTACTATTTCGGGTTGACTAAGATAGACAAAACGGAGAACCCCGATACTGCCAAGAACCGCTACTTCAGTATTACCCTGGGCTATCGCTTTCATCTGTAATTCATACATGAATCATTTGGGCAGTTATTGGAAAGAAGCAAAATAAAACAAAACGAATGAATATGAAAAAGAGTCTATTGTTTTGGATGAGTGCAGCGTTCTTGTTGATGGCAGGAGCAGGACTGAGCAGTTGTAACAATGATGATAGCAATGAGAACGCGGGTGACAAAGCCTACATCATAACCAACCAGCCATCGGCTGTAGGTGTTTCGTATGCTATACTGGCAGGAGAATTCTATCCTGATAACATACCATCGGTATATAATATCCCAGTCCTTCGCTTGGGAATGGAACTTTCAACTACGGAAGAGTTTAGAGATGATAACAAATACTCTGCATACTCTACAGGAATTGAGGGCAATCACATGGAAGTAACCATCAATGGTCTTACTCCCGACACAAAGTATTATTATCGTGCTTTTATAGATATGGGCACTATGAAACTATACGGGGAGAGAAAGACATTTACAACCTTGACGATGCAACTCGCTTGTAATGTCGGGGATGCCACTGACATCTCTTTCAGTACAGCCTCAATCAAGATTAGTTTCAACGAGTCGATCCCAGCACTGTCGTCTGAAGGTGTCGTATGTGGCGTGGCCTGTTCTACCAATAAGGAATATCTCTCCAATGCACAAAAAGAGAACAAAGATTTGACAGGGATTTTGTTGTACCCCGTTGTGGGAAGCAACGAAGATGCTACAGTAGTCGTTGACAACCTTGAACCTGGGCAGACTTATTACTATTGTGCCTACACATGCGACAGTGGGTGCCGCTTCTGGCAGTTCGGCCCAGTGAAGAGTTTCACTACCGAAAGCATGGAGGCAATACTGGCTATTGACGAAATCAATGCAAAGTTTGTTGTTGCTGAAGTAACAGGTCACACGAATTTCCCTGAAACAATGACAGGTCTCAGTTATGTTTTCAACTATTCTTTGACTGATGTCAGTTACCCCATCCAATACGATGTCAAAATGAAAGTAGATGGTAACAGTCTGTCGGCTGTGGTACAAAATCTTAATCCTGACCATCGTTATGAATGTTGGATTACTGTCATTCAAGATGGGCGGACAATAGCACAAAGTGAAAAGAAGGATTTTAAAACCCAGAATCCAGGTGATTACATCCTGATGGATGATGCCACAGACATTACCTCCACTACGGCTGCCATCAACTGCAAACTATCTCCTTACGCTTACGAAGGCGAGAAAATCGCTCTTGTTTATTATGGTCAGGACAAGAATAACCTGACCCAAACGACGACAGCATATATGAATGGAGACCATTTCACGGCACAACTTACGGATCTGCAGCCAAACACCACCTACTATTATCGTGGCAGTGCATTGTGTGTCCTTAGTTTTGGTTATGGCGATTGGTTCTATTCAGAAATCAAGAGTTTCACAACCCTCCCTTCTGAACCATAAAGGGCAATATTGTATATGTAAAAGAACGAATGAATATGAAAAAGAGTCTATTGTGGATTGTTTGCGGCCTGCTGGCTATGACGGGTTGCTCAGACGATGGAGACAACTCTCCAAGCAATCAAAAGGAAATAGAATTGAAGAACTTCTCCAATTCTGGGTGCAAAAGTAACGAAGACCGTACAAGGTCTGACGATAATGCCTGGAAAGAAGTCTTCAATTATGGTTGCATTCATGAAGGTTATCTTTATGTGACGCATCAGAATGCGATGTTTAATTGTTGCGCTGAAGTATTTGGGGCCGATGTGAGCTTTGAAGACAATCAGATAAAAGTCGGCGAATATGAATCAGGTATGGATTGCGACTGCATCTGTCCCTATGACCTGAGTTACGAGATAGGTCCTTTGGTCGAAGGTAAGACCTACGTCATCTATATCGGCCATAAGGGCAATGAGTCGAAAGTGGCAGAGTTTGAGTTCCGTAATTCCATGTCAGGCGTGTGGGAGGTTGAAAACTAATTGCCATCTGTCAGAACTGCCATCCGTCAGAACAATCGGAGAGTTATATTTGCTCCCCAAAATCTGACAGATGGCAGATGGCAATTAGGATATTGAGCCTAAAATATGAAAAATGCCGTACCCCAGTGGGGTAAATCCTGCCTGAGATTTAGGGCAAGCCGTACCCCGGTGGGAATTTTATGCCCTGAAATCGGTTTGGACTTTTGCACGGTGGGGTAAACCTTCCCCTGAATCTGGGGAGACTTTTGCACGGGTGGCAAAACCTTGCCCGAGATTCGGTTGGGACTTTTCCCAGGTGGAAATTTTATGCCGGCATTTCTGGCAGACTTTTGCACGGGTGGCAAAACCTTGCCCGCGATTCGGTTCAGACTTTTGCATGGTGGGGTATGGCTTCCCCGAGATTCAGTTTGTATTTTTGCAGGGTGGGGGATGGCACGCTCAACGGTGGGGATGGGTGACACAGAATGCAGAATAAGCGTTTCAAAGTATAAAAAAACTTAAATCTTTGCGTGGGACGTGCAAAAAATGTTGCGCATCTCATGATTTATTTGTACCTTTGCACCCGCAAAAGTGCGTATTGCGCTGGCTCGAACGCTAACAATACCCTGATAAAGAGCAACTTAGCCTTCAAAAATGAAGTAGTTGAAGTTCCTTTTTAGGTGGGTTTGTGGCTTCGGAAAGCAAAGATGACACTTAAAAAGGAACAAATTTAATTATAACATTATTAATTTTTAAACTGAAATGCCAGGATTAATTGGAAGAAAAATCGGAATGACATCCGTTTTCAGTGCCGACGGTAAGAATGTACCGTGCACTGTTATCGAAGCTGGTCCTTG
>JAGCPK010000156.1 GCA_017965725.1 Prevotella sp. | reverse complement strand
GAAGTATGACAGTTGGTATTCAAAGGTCGGCGACGAATGGGTGCCGAACTTTGAAACAATAGAGTACTATGTGAAGGGGGAATATACAACGGAGTATGGTGAGAAATATAAATGTGTCTATACCAATGGCCCAGAATGGACGGACTCTCTTACGCTTGGGATACAGGAAGGGGGAAATAATGTCATAGTAACAGCGTTCGTTTATGACTATGATGGGGTATATGGTCCATCTGGGTGGGCTCCATCTGGGTGGGCTCCGACATACCAGTTTGACTGGAGTGTTGGAAAAGGGATATACTTTAAGGATCTTTCAATGTCAAATACAACATATTTAGTACAATACGAATGCTACTATGGCATCATAGACGAAATAAAGGAAGGCTACTTCGGAGGTGTAAGACCGTTGAAGTACGTGGATCTGGATGGCAAAGCCCCTGAATGTAGCAAATATGATAATCCACAAAAAGTTGACACCCAAGGTGGTCGCATTATTCAGGGTATAGGCATTACGGAATGGAATGACGGAGAATGCCTGTTCGGGCCACCAGACCCGTATGATCTTATATCAATGGAAAGTATGTATAATGAGTATTCTGAGCGTCACTACCGTTCCATGCTTGTTCACTTCGAGCGCAACGGAGAGGTGCTTTATGACGTCTGGCCTAAGAAAGAAGTAGCTTACCGTCCAATGATCGAAGACGGTAAGGTGTGGAAAGTAGGAAGCACTACTGGTATTTCGGATGGTATTGTGAAAATGGTTGAGTACTACTATTTCGATGGCGACACTATCATCAATGGAAAGACCTGCAAGAAGATGATGTGCCAGCGATATGCCAGTCCAAATCATCCGGATTATGATATTATATCACGAAATCCCTCACAAAGCTATATTGGAGCATGGTACGAAGAGGACAAGAAAGTGTACGTTTATAACTCGTTAAACCAACGTAAGATGACGTATGACTTTTCCCTCGAAGCCAATGATACCCTGTTTATTGATAACCAGTATCCATACTTGATAGGGCCAAAGCAGACAGGTGGTTTAAAAGGTTTTAAGGGCATTTATAGAGACATAATGTGGTGTTGGGATGAAAGCCAAAACAACTATTGTACCACTTGGCTGGAAGGTGTCGGAGGTATTGATGGTCCGACCGTAAATGTCTATTATGGGGAAGAAGGCCATGGACTGTTCCTGATGTCATGTACTGTTGGTGATGAAGTCATCTACCTCAACGACGATTTTGAGGATGGAGCCACCCCTGCTGAAGCCCGAAAGAAGCGCTTCGACTTCACCCATACAATCAAGACAAAACCCAAATCACGCACGAGGAGTGAGGAAGACCAGTCACTATATGGTGAATACAACGACCAACAGTTAGGCATTAATCTTGACCCACTCGACGATGACTATCTGGTAAGCATTACAAGCGAATCAGGCAAAGCCGTCTATGAAAAAGAAATCAACGCAGGCAACATCGTAGGGCTGAACATCAACATCTCTGCCTATCCTGAAGGCCGTTACACCGTCACTGTGGAGAATAGTCAGGAAACCTTCACTGGCGAATTCGATACACAAACGACAGGAATAGAAGTAGTAAGAAATAAGAAGGAAGTGGTTGATAATCATATCTACAACCTCCAAGGCCAGCGACTCAATACCTTGCAGAAGGGATTGAATATCGTCAATGGACAGAAGATCTATGTAAACAAAAAATAATCCGAAATTTCTACGGATTATTTTTTGCTTTTGAAATATATTCCCTTAAATTTGGGGGAATATATTTTGTGATATAAACAATAAGCCTGGAATCTCAGACACGAGAATCCTTCTGGAGAGAAGCAGTTCTGATGGCTGATAGTAAGTCTTGCTGGCTCAAAACTATCATAGAGGCGAGTGATAGCCCGTACGGCATCCTCCCAAGTAAAAACATCGTTCCAAAGCCAGCCTTTGCCAAGGTAATACTCTATGATTTCCTTATTGGAGACAACAGAGACATGATCAGCATTCTGTAGTGCGGCGGAAATCATGTCTTCTGGATCCGTCTCATTAAACTTCGTTAGTCCATATGGTAACACCTCCATTATAGACAGATTGTCCCATATATCATCAAAAACGTCACCATAGGTAGAACGGTTATAAGGTGAATTGTAGTAGAACGCTCCAATACAACGTGCCGCATAATAAGCCATGCCCACGGCAATACTTCTGGTGATGGGGATATCAACATCTGATATTCTACTATTGAAATATTCCATCTTGTCCGGGCTATATTTCTCAACTAATGGCTTCAGCATAGCCTTGAACTCCTGAGAGGTGATCTGCTGCTTGCGGTCGTAGTAATAATACCCCTTTGCGAGATAGCCCTGCACAAAGGCACGCTCGTAGTCATCGGTGGAATCCCATACCTTATTATAGATATGAGCAATGTCGTTTACATCTATGCCGTTGATGGTGAACGACTCTCCGCTTTGCTCCACAGGCAGTTTGTCCAGATTGATATGTACGATCGTACCGTCATTCTTGATGATGACAAACGTGGCGAACGCCGTAACTGCCATGAAAAGCAGGGTTGCAATTAATAATACACTTCGTCTCATATATTATTTTTATTTATCCATATATTTCTGTAGGATCCTCAGCAACTTTACATTGAAATTGTGATGTCCTTCGAAGTCCTCGCCTTCATAATCGCAAATACGATATGGGGCTAATTGTTCTTCGGAAAGGAGTCCAATGGCAGATACCCAACAATCGACATGATTTTTTTTAAATACGTCCAATGTCTCATCCCAGTAGTTCAGCGCGCCTGCCATATCTGTGACAAGAATATCCTCAAAGCGGGCAGACCAGTTAGGGGCACTTTCGCAGTTCTCTTTCACAAGCAACTCCGTATAATCCTTATTTGACTGCCCATAAATATAGTCAGAAGTAATGGTGGCATCCTCATGGACAGTCAGATGCAACCCAAGCCCCATCTCAGAAAGACTTGGATCGTCCGTTGAGCCTATCTGTGCCGTAGAGGTAGCCTTCTTGATCCAACCTTGCGATGCCTCTTCTTCTGTTATCCATCCAAGCTCAACATCCCAGGCTGATGGTTTCCACCAACGCTCCACGGTATATGATTCAGGCAATACGATCTCAATGCCACACCAGTTGAAAGCACCACTATTGGCCGACAAAGTCACCTCCTTCGCGTCGGCATAAAGCGTGACAGAAACTAACTTGTCGCTCTTCCTAAACGGCTCACCCGAAGCCATTGCATATCCCATATTGAAATCTCCATTGATGGCTTCTTCATAGAGGGTATTTCCATCAGTTGCAATATTCATTGTAGCATCTGCAGCATCAGCTATATAGAAATTGATGACAGTCCCCTTAGGCAAACAACCATCAATTGTCAGTGTCTCATTACCACCTTTCATCAGTAGATTGCTTCCGCCATATAATGTGATGGGATAAGTGGGCACCCATACCGAATGATGCGCCCAGTCAATGTTTCCGTCACCCGTATTGTACTCGTAGAACATATAGGCCATATCCATCCAGACGCGAGCCTGACGTGTATTTTTATACTTTTCGCTCATATGATTATATTGTGCCAAGCCGACAACTGCTCGTTCACCTGACTGAGTTATACTCGGATTATATAATGCATCGTAAAATATGAAACGCTCAGGACTAATTTCTCGAATCGCATCAATCATAATATCATGATAATCATTTATCTGTTCTACAGTGAACCTCTCTCCTTCCCCAAATGAACTGGACTCATAAAGACCTAATATTTCCGATATGGGTTGGAAAGACAGATTGGCATTGGGCACATCCTTATATCTTGTTGCGATGGTTCTCCAAATGACTCTGCATTTCTCTCGTTTTTCCTCATTCAATATATCATTGTCCATAATATAGTCATCCCTGATGTTATCTGCCCAATAGGCTCCGCATCCGGGCAGGGCGCACATCGTCAGGCACAGATGGACACCGCTCTCCATCGCCGCAGCAACCATCTCATCAAGAGACTTGAAGATGGATAGGTTGGCTTTTAAGTCGTTATCAAAGAAATATCTCCAACTGACAATATATTTCACACTATTAAATCCCCAGGAAGCCCATTCCTTTATATCCTTACCTCCTGTGTTGAATCTCCATTCCTGTTGAAGTCCTGTGTTACCTTCACCACACTGGAATCCAAAGAGCCAAGGCAAATCTTCTATGTTGTGTATTTCCTTCTCGGCAGCCTTCGTTATCAATTCTGGCGTTATGATTGTGGCATCTGGGCTCGTCACACGAGGGTCATCGAAACAGACATACTCTATCTCAGGCTCAAAACTATCATAGAGGCGAGTGATAGCCCGTATGGCTTCCTCCCAAGTAAAAGCGTCGTTCCAAAGCCAGCCTTTGCCAAGGTAATACTCTACAATTTCCTTATTGGAGACAATTGAGACATGATCAGCATTCTGTAGTGCGGCAGAAATCATGTCTTCCGGATCAGTCTCATTCAATATCATCAGTCCATATGGTAAGACCTCTGATAGAGTTGGGTTATCCCAAAGGTTATTCCAAAGGTCATCATAAGTTGAGCGGTTATATGGTGAATTACCTTTAAGTACTCCTATACAATATGCCGCATAATAAGCCATGCCCACGGCAATACTTCTGGTGATGGGGATATCAACATCTGATATTCTACTATTGAAATAGTCCATCTTGTCCGGGCTATACTTCTCAACTAATGGCTTCAGCATAGCCTTGAACTCCTGGGAGGTGATCTGCTGCTTTCGGTCGTAGTAATAATACCCCTTTGCGAGATAGCCCTGCACAAAGGCACGCTCATAGTCGTCGATAAAAGCATTAGAGAGGTCAAAGTCAGGACGGATCATCTTATTGACAATCAGTTTGATATCCTCAGCAGTTATTGCCCCGTCACCGTTCATGTCAGCGGCTGACCTATCAAACTCTTCTGATTCTTGGCCATTTGCAGCATTAACCACCGCAATAATATCTGCTACGTTTACAACCCCATCGCCGTTGGCATCACCAATTTCTGTTGCAACGATCTTCTGCACGGCAAACAATCCAAGCAGCAGCGCAGTTATAAATCCAATCCTCCTAATCATCTGAAATTCAAATTGTTTATGCTGCAAAGATAAAAACAATATTTCAATTTTCCAAGCATTTTGTGATTTAATTTATGTATAAGTCAAAATAATCCTTCAATGAGTTACTAACGGGATGAAGTTATGTCTCCAGAATTCGGTTTGCTTCGTTGCATACTAGGCAATATAATCCCTAAAATTTTGCGGATTATTTTCTGCTTTGTAAATATAATCCCTTAATCTTTTCGGATTATTTTTTAGTTTGAAAATATAATCCCTAAATTTTAATGGATTATTTTTTTAGTTTGGAATATAATCCCCAATTATTTACGGATTATTTTTTGGTTTGCAAATATAATCCCTAAATTGTTGCGGATTATTTTTTAGTTTGGAAATATATTCCCTAAAATTTGGGGGAATACTTTTTGGTAAATAAAAATTGTCCCTCGCATTTAAGGGACAATATTTTGTGATTGAAATAATAAGCCTGGAATCTCAGACACGAGAATCCCTCTGGAGAGAAGCCGTTCTGATGGCTGACAGTAAGTCTTGCTGGATCAGGCCGTTTGTAGCAACGACACTGTTGCCTTGCGTGAAATCTTCAGAACCTTGATAGTCAGTCACTGTGCCACCCGCCTCCATCACTATCAGGCTGCCAGCCATATAGTCCCATTGTCCGATATATTGTTCTGCATAGCCGTCGAGTCGGCCAGCAGCCACCTGACAGAGAGCCATTGCAGCAGAGCCACAGGCACGGATGCTGCCCACATTTCCGTATAACTGTTCGATCAGTTGTTTGATGATGGGTTTATAGGCTTCGCTATTGTAAGGCAACTGGAGGCACAGCAGTGCATCCTGTATCTTCTGACTGCTGACGTGCAGGTGTTTTCCGTCGAGATAGGCTCCCCCACCCTGCCAGGCATAGAAACACTCATCAGCACAGATCTCATAGACCACGCCAAGAAGGATTTCCTTGCCCTGCAGAAGGGCGATACTGACGGCATAAGGCGCATACTGATGGATGAAGTTTGTCGTACCGTCGAGTGGATCCACCACCCACAGCATCTGTTCTGCCTCATGCCCTGCCAAGCCCTCTTCAGTGATAAAGCCAGCCTCAGGCAACAGTTCTCGCAACGCACTGACAATCAGTCGTTCCGAACCCTTATCCACATACGACACATAGTCGTGGGCATGCTTCCGTTCCACGCGCTCAAGGGAGAATTTCTGCCGTTCCTCTCTGATATAAGCCCCAGCCCGTCGTGCAATCTCACACACGGATATGGTACATTTTTCCAAGTCAATATTCTTGTTCATAACAGGAACTTCTTATTGAGTATAAGCGAAGGCGAATTGGGTAGCGTAGATACTGATCAGGATGCCGTAAAACACAGCAGCAAAGATGATTAATGCGATGAGGGTTTTCCAGATGGTTTGCCAATAACTATAACCCGACAGTTGCTTTAAGGGAATGATGGCAACAACAGGGAGAAGCGACTGGTAAAATATATTCATACAGAAGAATGACGCAACGATGCTATAGATGTTCGACATATTCGAGAAATATATTATTGCCACGAAGAACTCAGAATACCGCATATCTGGTATATTGGGGCTGTGGCGGAAAAAGAAATACAGCGGCCCAGAGAAGAGTAGCAATAGTACAAGCAGCACAATGGTCATGTGATTGTTAACCCATCTGGTGAAATCCTTACTATCCTGCACAAAATCGGCTGTCACCTGTTTTTGTATTTCATTCGCCTTTTCGTCTTCTGACTCTACTGTGCTTTCTTCCTCCAACTGGTCAAACAGTTCAAGACTCTCCTCAAGGCGATTGGTGCCCTTGATATTAAATCCCGACTCTACCAAAAGCGACAGGGCGATGAGCAGGAAGAACAACTTAAACGGAGGGAAGTAAGCCATCTGCATCCCCTGCAGATAGTCGCGAATCATATAGCCAGGCCTGAGAATCAGGTCGCGGAGGGTACGGAACATGCCTCTGTTGCCTAAGCCCCACACATCGAGGAACAGAAGGAAGGCATTCTTGAAGGAGTATCTGCCAATCCTTGACGACTGTCCACAACGGGGACAGTAATTACCTTCGAATGACGTGCCACAGGTTGTGCAGACATGTCCCTTTTCCGACAATGGCTTCACCTGATAAGGCTGCTGCTGCCACTCCCTGAATCGCCTGTATTTCTCCTTGAGATCATTCATAACGGGTGCAAAGGTACGAATAATTGCTGGAAATTGCGTTTGACGAAGAAAAAAAATGCAAAAAACTTGGTTATATAATAATAAAGATGTATCTTTGTAGCCCGAAAATTATTCATTACTAACAAATAATTCTTTTAAAAATGAACAACGTACCAAAAATTAAGATTGGAATCGTCGCCGTATCTCGCGACTGTTTCCCTGAGTCACTGGCTGTTAACCGTCGTAAGGCCGTGATTGCTAAGTATGTAGAGAAATTCGACAAGGCTGATATCTACGAGTGCCCCATCTGTATCGTTGAGAGTGAGATTCACGCTCAGCAGGCTCTTGAGGATGTGAAGAAGGCAGGATGTAACGCGCTGTGCGTTTATCTGGGCAACTTCGGTCCTGAGATTTCTGAGACCATGATTGCTGACTGGTTCCAGGGCCCCACAATGTTCTGTGCTGCTGCTGAGGAGACTCAGAAAGACCTGATCGATGGTCGTGGCGATGCTTACTGTGGTATGCTGAACGCCAGCCAGGCTCTGAGCCTGCGTAAGACTCGTGCTTATATTCCTGAGGAGCCCGTTGGCGACGCTGCTCAGTGCGCTGAGTTGATTCATGAGTTCCTGCCTATCGCCCGCGCTATCGTAGGTCTGCAGAACCTGAAGATCATCTCCTTCGGTCCCCGTCCCAACAACTTCCTGGCTTGTAACGCTCCTATCCGTGCCCTCTATGATCTCGACGTGGAGATTGAGGAGAACTCAGAACTCGACCTGCTCGAGGCTTTCCAGAAGCACCAGGGCGACCCACGCATCGACGATGTCGTGAAGGATATGGCTGCTGAACTGGGTCACGGTAACAAGATTCCTTCAGTTCTGCCTAAGTTGGCTCAGTATGAGTTGACGCTGACCGACTGGATCGAGGCTCACAAGGGCTCACGCCAGTTTGTGGCTATGGCCAACAAGTGCTGGCCTGCTTTCCAGACCATGTTCGGCTTCGTTCCCTGCTATGTCAACAGCCGTCTGACCAGCCGTGGTATCCCCGTGGCTTGTGAGGTTGATATCTATGGCGCTCTGTCAGAGTACATCGGAACATGTATCTCTCAGGATGCTGTTACGCTGCTCGACATCAACAACACTGTACCTGCCGACATGTACGAGGAGAGCATCAAGGGTAAGAAGTTCGCTTGCGATACCTATACAGACAAGGAAATCTTCATGGGCTTCCACTGTGGTAACACCGCTTCTTCTAAGGTATGCAACTGCCAGATGTGCTTCCAGCGCATTATGGCCCGCGCTCTGCCTGTTGAGGTTACAAACGGTACCCTCGAGGGTGACATCCAGCCAGGTCTGGCTACTGTTTATCGTCTGCAGTCAACTGCTGACACCAAACTCCGCGCATACATCGCTCAGGGCGAGGTTATTCCTGTGGCTACACGCTCATTCGGTTCTATTGGTATCTTCGGTATCAAGAACATGAGCCGCTTCTATCGTCACGTCCTCATCGAGAAGCACTACCCACACCACTGCGCCGTTATGTTC
>JAGCPK010000014.1 GCA_017965725.1 Prevotella sp. | reverse complement strand
GCGAGGCACTTTCTTCAGTTGGGAGCGTGAGGTGAAGGCTCCATTCTCCTTACGATAATCCACGATATTCTTGGCGAGGGTAGGTCCGAGGCCGCTGACATACATCAGCAGATGTTGCGAGGCGGTGTTGAGGTTGACACCCACATTATTGACGCAACTCTCGACGGTCTGATCCAGCGAGTGCTTGAGTTTCGTCTGATCCACATCGTGCTGGTATTGTCCTACGCCGATGCTCTTGGGATCAATCTTCACGAGTTCGGCGAGGGGATCCATCAGGCGACGCCCAATCGAGACGGCACCGCGAACGGTGACATCCTCATCAGGAAACTCGTCGCGGGCGATCTTCGAGGCGGAATAGACGGAGGCACCATCTTCGCTGACGGTGAATACTTGGGGCGCCTCTCCCTCACGCTTCGATGGAGAGACGTCATAGCGTCCTGCGAGGACATCGCGGATGAAGCCGTTGGTCTCGCGCGAGGCAGTGCCATTGCCGATGGAGATGGCTTCAATCTGGTATTTCTTCAGCATCTTCTGGATGCTCATGGCTGCCTCCATACGTTTGTTGACAGGCGGGTGGGGGAAGATGGCCTCATGATGGAGCAGATTTCCCTGCGCATCGAGGCACACCACCTTACAACCTGTGCGGAAACCTGGGTCGATACCCATCACCCGTTTTTGTCCGAGGGGGGCGCCTAGCAATAGTTGACGGAGGTTCTCTGCGAAGACGCGGATAGCCTCTTCGTCGGCCTTCTCTTTGCTGAGGGCAGCAAACTCCGTCTCGATGGAGGGCTTGAGCAGACGTTTGTAACCGTCCTCAATCGCTTCAGCCACTAACTTCCCACATGGCGTATTGCCATAGACATAATGTCGCTGAAGACGTTCGATACATTCCTCATCGTCGGGTGAGATGCTGATACGGAGAATACCCTCGCTCTCACCCCGTCGCATGGCGAGCAGACGGTGGGAGGAACAGCGTTTCAGGGGCTCCGACCAGTCGAAATAGTCTGAGTATTTGGCCGCTTCGTCGGTATCGGCCATGGCCTTCGGTCGAGCCTGCTCACGCTTGTCAGAGTCATAGTCAACTTTGCTCTGATCTCGCTTACTCGCAGCCTTGGCCTTTACCACTTTGGAGGTAATGATGGCCTGACGACGGAAGGCACCTCGGAGTTGTTGACGACTGCGCTCATCCTCGCTGACCATCTCAGCAATGATGTCCTGAGCCCCTTTGATGGCTGTCACGACATCCTGCACATCATCCTTGACAAAACGCTCTGCTGCGCGCTCGGGGTCTCGTTCACGCTGGAGCAGGAGAATCTTGGCGAGAGGCTCTAAGCCCTGCTCACGGGCTACCTGTGCTCTCGTCCTGCGTTTGGGCTTGTAGGGCAAGTAGATATCCTCGAGTTCGGTGGCGTCCCAGCAGTCGTCGATGCGCTTCTGCAGTTCGGGCGTCATCTTCTCGAGGTCGGTGATAGTCTTTACAACCGTCTCCTTACGTTTCTGGATCTCCTTCAGTTTCTCGTACTGATCGCTGATGGCGGCAATCTTCACCTCGTCGAGACCTCCCGTGCGCTCCTTCCTATAACGTGAGATGAATGGGATGGTACAACCCTCGTCGAGCAAGGCCAATGTGTTATCGACAGCCCGCTCCTGAAGGCTGAGTTGCTGGGCAATCAGTTTTGCAAAGATGTTCTTTTCCATACAATTCGTTAATTTATGCTGCAAAAATACGAATAATCCGTGAGAAATGTGTACTTTTGCACCTTGAAACTGAAAAATTAATGAGAAATAAGATAATATTAGTGGTCATGTTGCTCCTGTCTTCCCTTGTTTCCATACAGGCGGAAGAGAGTGCGAACGAGCGACAGGCAAAGCGGATTTTCAATCAGGCATACCAGCAAGTGTTTGGCGAACAGGGAGCCACTCTGCGCTACGATGTGAATATCACGGGTATCTATAAGACCTGGGGAAACATCTGGTATAAAGGTAAGAAGAGCAAGTTCGTGGATGCAAAGATGAACTCCTGGAACGACGGTAAGACGGTCTATACCATCAAGAAAAAGAAAAAAGAGGTGGAGATCCATGATGCCAAGAACAACAAGTCGGACAAGTATTCGAGTAAGTTCAAGTTCGTTCCAGAAAACTTCGACTATAGCATCGCCAACCATGAGGAAGGCTTTATGATTACGTTGAAGGCGAAGAAGGGCGTCAAGGGCGGTATCAGGGAAGTACATGCGCTGGTGAAGCGGCAGACCTACGAGCCTATCCGTGTGCGTGTCAAGATTTCCATTATCTGGACCACCATCAAGATTTCCAACTTCAAGTCGGGTGGTATCACGGATGAGATGTTGCGATTCCCCGCAGAACAGTATAAGGATTATAAGTTCGTGGATAAACGATGATATCGGTAGAAGGACTGAAAGTGGAGTTTGGTGTGAAGCCGTTGTTCGCTGATGCAAGTTTCGTTATCAACGACAGAGACCGTATTGCCCTCGTGGGCAAGAACGGGGCTGGCAAATCCACCCTTCTCAAGATTCTCTGTGGTCAGCAGAAGCCGACGGCAGGGAATGTCAGTGTACCTGCTGACTGTCGCATCGGTTATCTGCCTCAGGTGATGATCCTGCAGGACGATACGACGGTGAGGCAGGAGGCGCAGAAAGCCTTTGCCGACATCACCCGTATGAAGGAGCGTCTCGACCAGATGAACCAGCAGTTGGCAGAGCGTACGGACTATGAGAGCGAGAGTTATCTGGCACTCATTGAGAAATACACCACGGAGCATGACCGGTATCTGATGATGGGAGCCGAGAACTATGAGGCCGAGATTGAGCGGACACTGATGGGTCTGGGATTCCTGCGGACAGACTTCGAACGACCTACCTCAGAGTTCTCTGGCGGTTGGCGCATGCGTATCGAACTGGCAAAGATCCTGTTGCAGAAGCCCGACGTACTATTGCTCGACGAGCCCACCAACCACCTCGATATCGAGAGTATCCAATGGCTGGAGCAGTTCTTGGCGCAGAGTTCGAGTGCCGTCGTGCTGGTGAGTCACGACAGGGCTTTTATTAATAATGTGTCGAACCGTACGTTGGAGATCTCCTGTGGACAGGTGATAGACTATAAGGTGAAATACAATGAGTACGTAGCACTTCGCAAGGAACGTCGCGAACAGCAGTTGCGGGCCTATGAGAATCAGCAGAAGGAAGTGGCTGACATGAAGGACTTCATCGAGCGGTTCCGTTATAAGCCCACGAAGGCTGTGCAGGTGCAGCAGAAGATCAAGCAACTGGAGAAGATTGTGCCCATTGAGATTGACGAGGTGGATAACTCTGCCATGCATCTGAAGTTTCCGCCGTGTCTGCGCAGTGGTGACTATCCTATCATCTGCGACGAGGTGCGCAAGGACTATGGTGCCCACACCGTCTTCGACCATGTGACACTGACCATCAAACGTGGCGAGAAGGTGGCCTTCGTAGGCAAGAACGGTGAAGGTAAATCGACGCTGGTGAAATGTATCATGGGCGAGATTCCCTTTACAGGTGAACTGAAGATAGGTCATAACATACAAATCGGCTACTTTGCCCAGAATCAGGCGCAGTTGTTGGATGAGAGCCTGACCGTCTTCCAGACCATCGACAATGTGGCGAAGGGCGATGTCCGCCTGCGCATCAATGACATCCTCGGAGCCTTTATGTTTGGCGGCGAGGAGTCGGATAAGAAGGTAAAAGTGCTGAGTGGGGGAGAACGGAGTAGATTGGCGATGATCCGTCTGCTTTTAGAGCCTGTGAACCTGTTGATTCTCGACGAGCCCACTAACCACCTCGACATGCCCTCGAAGGATGTGCTGAAAGAGGCAATCAAGGCTTTCGACGGTACGGCGATTATCGTGTCGCATGATCGTGAGTTCCTCGACGGTCTCGTCACGAAGGTCTATGAGTTTGGTGGCGGACGCGTCAGGGAACACTTGGGAGGCATCTACGACTTCCTTCAGACGAAGAAGATCAGCGAACTGAACGAACTGGGTAAGGTAGAGAGTCTTTCCCAAGAGGGGAAACAACGTTTTCCCAGTGAGAAAACAGCGTTTTCCAAGGCAGAAAACAGTGTTTTCGATAATCGAAACAATCAGGAAGTAATTTCCAAGGCTCTCAGTTATGCTGAACACAAGGAACAGCAGAAGCGTATCAAACGTGCGGAAAAGGCTGTGAAGGAGTCGGAGGCCAAGATTGAGAAGATGGAGGCACGTCTGAAAGAACTCGACGATTTGCTGATGATACCAGAGAATGCATCAGACATGGTGCTGGTGACGGAATACACGTCAACGAAGCGTAGTCTCGACGAGGAGGTGGAACGCTGGGAGAAATTCAGTGAAGAATTGGAGTCAATATCAAACAATTAAATAGTATAAAAATGAAGAAAGTATTAACGATGATGGCTATGACATCAATTTCCTTGATGACAATGGCTCAGGGCAGTCTCGGATCAGGCCTGAATACGGCTGATTTCAACAAGAGCGTGCGCCCTGGTGACGATTTCTATGAGTATGCGTGTGGCGGATGGATGAAGAACAATCCGTTGCCAGCCGCCTATTCCCGCTATGGCAGTTTTGACCGTCTGCAGGAAGACAACGACAAACGTATCAACGGTATCCTGACGGAGTTGTTGAACAACACCTATCAGAAGGGTACGATAGAGCAGAAACTCAGCGATCTCTACAAACTGGCGATGGATTCCGTGCGTCGTAATCAGGAGGGCGTGACTCCTGTGATGCCTCTGATCAAGAAACTTGAGGCTGCCAAGACTAACAGTCAGTTATTTGACATCCAGTTGGAGTTGGCACCCTACGGTGAACAGGAGTTTTTCTTTGCTGGTCTTGGCGCAGACGAAAAGAATGCGGAGCAGAATATCCTGAGTGTCTATCAAGGCGGTCTGTCATTGGGTCAGAAGGAGTATTATCTTGACAACGACAAGGCAACGGTTGATATCCGTGAGGCCTTCAAGAAACACGTGGTGAAGATGTTCCAACTCTTCGGCTTCAGCAAGGGCGCTGCCACCAAGAAGATGCAGAACATCATGAAGGTGGAGACGGCGCTGGCAAAGGTCAGCAAGTCGCGTACGGAACTCCGTGACCCTGAGGCTAACTACAATAAGATGACCCTGAAGGAGTTTGAGACTAACTATCCTAATCTCCCGTTGGTGAAGGTGATGAATGCCAAGGGTATAAAGAGCCAGTATCTGCAGGAGATGGTGGTAGGACAGCCTGCTTTCCTGGAAGGAGCCAATGCACTTGTTGGTGCCATCAAACCCGCTGAGTATCGCGACGTGATGGAGTGGAGTGTTATCTCTTCTGCAGCCAACTATCTGAGCGACGACGTGATTGAAGAGAGTTTCGACTTCAACGGTCGTGTCCGCTCTGGTCGTAAGGAGAATCATCCGCTTTGGAAGCGCAGTACCAGTCAGGTGGAGCGTGTAATGGGCGAGGCCCTCGGTAAGATCTATGCCCAGAAATACTTCCCAGAGGCTGCCAAACAGCGTATGATTACTTTGGTGAAGAATCTCCAGATTGCTCTTGGAGAGCGTATCGCTGCCCAGGATTGGATGGATGACTCTACGAAGGTGAATGCCCTTTTGAAGTTGAATACATTCTATGTAAAGGTGGGGTATCCTGATAAGTGGACGGATTTGTCTAAGTTGACAATTGATCCTGAAAAATCTTACTACGATAATATGCAGGAGTGTGCTAAGTTTTGGAACGAATGGGATGTCGATCATCGGGCAGGAAAACCCGTGGATCGTGATGACTGGCACATGACTCCACAGACGGTGAACGCCTACTATAACCCTACCACGAACGAAATTTGCTTTCCCGCTGGTATTCTGCAATATCCGTTCTTTGATATGACTGCTGATGATGCCTTCAACTATGGCGCTATCGGTGTGGTAATCGGGCATGAGATGACACACGGATTTGATGATCAGGGACGCCGTTTCGACAAAGACGGAAATATGCATGACTGGTGGACTGAAGCGGATGGAAAGAATTTTACAGAACGTACAGATAAATATGCTGATTTCTTCTCGGCTATCAATGTGCTACCTGACCTGAAGGGCAACGGACGTCTGACATTGGGTGAGAACCTTGCAGACCATGGAGGACTGCAGGTGGCATGGACTGCCTATAAGAACGCCACCAAACGTGCACCCCTTGAGAAGAAGGATGGCCTGACGGCAGACCAGCGCTTCTTCCATGCCTATGCTGGTGTTTGGGCAGGAAATATCACGGAGGAAGAGATTCGCAACCGTACGAAGAGCGATCCCCATTCACTGGGTCGTTGGCGTGTAAATGGTGCCCTTCCCCACATTGATGCCTGGTATGATGCCTTTGATGTCAAAGAGGGTGATAAAATGTTCATTCCGAAGTCAGAACGCCTCCAATTGTGGTAATTTTTGATGATTTAAATAGGTTTTTAGCATAAAAATGCCGTCGTAAATATAAATTTACGGCGGTTTTTTGTTTAGTTTTAGAAAATTTTATTATCTTTGCACCAAACTTAAGTTAATATACCTGTTTTTATGAGTGATAGTACACTTAACCCGGAAAGAACCAATAGAGGCGTACAAGAGCTGCAGCGAGAGGAACTGACGATGGACAGACCTGTTGTTGAGCAGCAGAATCAAGCCGTCCATTATCATGCTGCAAATGGGGTGCAGTGCCCCTTCTGTGGCGTCGTGAATGAGCCTGATGCTATGTTCTGCGCTTCCTGTGGACAACCTCTCGGCAAGATGAGTTGTCCGAATTGTGGGGCCGAGATTGACCCTGATGCCGATTTCTGTGAAGTTTGTCATCATTATATCCGTACAGATGTCTGTTCCTTCTGCGGAGCTCACCTGTCTGGGCAAGAGGCCTTCTGTCCTGAGTGCGGAAATCCGAGGGGCGGAATCATGTGTCCCGTCTGTCATACCTTGAATGATTTCTCTTTCTGTAAACAGTGCGGAACTGCTCTGACGGAGGAAGCCCGCCAGTTGATGGCAGAACTGCAGATGACGCCAGAATATAAAGAAATGCAGGCTCTTGCCAGAGAACTGGAGGAATTGGAGATGTCTCTTCCCTATACTTCGGAGAAAGATATTGTACGGGATCAGATGAATCGCCAACTGCGTGAGCGTGTGCTGAAGTTGTTGGCACAAGACAAGGGTTCTACGGCACCTATCGTGGAGAAACCCTCCAAGCGCATCAGCAAGGAAGAGTTGGAGGCTAAGAAAAATATACGTGCACAGCGTCTTACAGAACTATTGGAGAAGATGGCACAGGTTCCTCAGCCACAGCCTGCCAAAGTGCGCAATTATGCCATGGCCTGCAAACCTCAGGGTGTTCGCTTGGCGTGGGAGTGCAATTTCAAACACGCCCTCCATTCAAGTCCATGCGGATGTGCCAAGCCCCAGATGGGAGGTAAGTGGATTATCCTTGGCAAGAATTCGAGACAAGAAATAAAAGACGATATATAATGAGTACATTAAGACCCTCAACAACGATATCAGGAAACATCAATCCAGATGTGAATAATACATTCGCAGGAGAAGACATGACCATGCGCCCCAGTAGTGCACCGTCTGTGTCGATGGGCGGTATGATGCCGAGTGGGGATACGACGATGCGTCCATCGGAACCCATGCCTGACAATGCGGTGGTTAATGATGGCGATTCTTTCATCCTCAAAGGAGAGAAATACCGTAATGTGGAATGTCTGAGCGACAATAGTGGAGAAGCCCAGGTGTTCCTAGTGGAAAAAGACGGAAACGAATATGTCCTGAAAGTCTATTATCCGAATTTTGATGTCAACAAAAAACTGTTGCAGACCATCCATAACCTCGATTTCGAGATGATTGTCAATCTTGAAGATTATGGCAAGACCTATGTCGAGGGTAAGCACCGTTACTACGAGTTAATGGAATACCTGAGAGGCGGATCGTTGGCAAATTACCATCTCAATGGTGATCTGGACAAGTTCCGCAGAATAGCCTTACAGGGGGCGGCTGCGTTGGCTTATTGTCATGGAAACAATATCCTGCATAAAGACATCAAACCCAGCAATTTCTTCTTCCGTGACAAGGATAAGACAGAACTGGTGTTGGGCGACTTCGGTATCTCCAGTCTTATGGAACAGGACGGCAAGTCGCACCGTACCACTCAGGCTCGTACGCCAATCTATGCGGCTCCAGAGATGTACACGGATGTGATTGACGGCGTGGTGGAGTTGACACCTGCCGCCGACTTCTATTCTTTGGGTATCACCCTGATGGCCCTCTGGTTGGACGGGAATCCCCTAAGTAGCAATGAGCGTGTGATGATGCGCCAGAAGAACGAGGGAAGGTTACCGCATCTGAATGAATTACCAGAGCGCGTAAAGATGATTGTGCAGGGTCTCACGTCAGTGAATCCTCTCAACCGCTGGGGCTATAATGAGGTGGAAAAATGGTTCGAAGGGGAGAGCCCCAAAGTGGATATATCATCGCCCTTCCTGAAATATAAGACATTTATTGTAGATCCGGAGCGTAATCTTGTGGCAGATAACATCCATGAGTTGGTTCCCCTGCTTATTGAGAACGAGAAACTGGCTATCGGTTATCTGTACAACGGACGTATCGGCAACTGGCTGGAGTCGTGCGGAAATACGAAACTCAGTACGATTGTGAAGGATATTGTTGTCAACAGATATCCCGTTGACCAGCATGCAGGACTGATGGCTGCTATCTATGTGATGGAGCCGACATACTCATACAAGGACATCAAGGGCAACTATTGCGATGACGTGCACAGTGTGGCTATGTCGATGCTGAGTTATCCGAAAGAGTATGGCATGTTGCTGACCAATCCTAATGATACGCTATTCCTCTATCTGGAGTCCCATACAAAATGTAATGTCAACCGTCTGCGTTCTTATTTTGAGAAGAAAGATGGCTTTGATCCCAGAGTATCTGTCATGCGGGTGGTCTATGAGATGGATCCCGATATCCCGTTGATGGCCCGTTTCCCGTCATCTAACCTCCAGGAAATTGTACGTGCCTTTGGAAAGGATGAGATTACGGATGATGACTGGCATAGCTTGACAGACGGACGCCTGCTTTCATGGATGTACAGTCATGAGGACAAGATGGCCTGTGAGAGCCTTCGTATCTTGACGCAGGGACAACCCTTCAGCAAGCCGTTGGCTTATAAGGTCCTCTATAATCTGGACCGTGAGGCTGCCTACGACTTGAAGTTTGCCCATACTCCAATAGGAGTGGGCGATCTATTGAGAGACCGTCTGAAGAAAACGCAGGGCATGGATGAAAAGGAATTCGAGAAGGAGATGAAGGATTTCCTGGAGCCAGAAGGTCGCTTCTGCTATTTCGCACAGTTGCATGGCTGGACGGAGATCCTCAATGAGGCCAACCGTTGCTTCGACTTCAAAAGCGATGAAAACAAGGAACGTCTGGGTGCTTATGACGCCAGGACGGCCCTCTACCGTTTTTGTCGTATTCTGGGTTCTAATCCTGTCTATCAGTTGTCCGATGGCACAGAACTGACCAACGGACGTGATATTGATCCCCGCTACTATGGGGCTATCCGTCAGGAAATCCGTAATGGATCGTTTGTGCAGTGGATGGCTGCGTTCTATCACGAAGATCCGAACGCAGACTTTACGGAAGAATATTCCTATGAGCATACACTGGAAGACTGGTTGAATGATATAGGTAAGATAGACAAGACACAAACCTACTACAAGCGTTTTGTGGATGCCCGTCAGGAAACATCCGACAGGGTGAAGAATGTCAGAAACAACTGGAAGCGCGCCAAGGGTAAAGAGAATATCTGGCGCTGGATCTTCTATGCTTTGTCAGGTGCGTGGATTTTCTTGGTGCTGATCTTCGGTGTGAACCATGAATACCTGATGGCTCATCCGTTCTTTACCATCGGACTGCCTTTGGGAGGTATGACTTCCATCATCGTGGCAACAAGAGCCTATTTCCGTGGCTACGGTTTCTTCTTCTCCCTCCTGTGGGGATTGTTGGGATTTGCTTCTTCCTTTATACCTATTATAATATTAAGATATATTGTACAGTCGCATCCTTCTTTGTTTAGCCTGGCTATCGTAGCCATCTCACTGGTCTATATACTTGTCTGTCATCTGACGGACTTCCGTGGTGACCAGAAGGCTGACAGTAAACTGATATCAGAAGTGCTTGACAACGACATTAAATCATCGTTGCTGGAGCCACTTTATTATACATTCAAGACGAAATCGTATCGCTTCAAGGGTTCTAAGTTCGGACTCCTTGACGATGTGACTGACCAGGTTCGCTCCATCAGTGGAGAGAGTGTGCTCCATTATGTATTGTGGAGTCTCTTGGCACTCATCTTTGTGATTGATTTCATTGTGTATAGTCCGAGCCTGATGAATGTTAAGAACCCCAACAGTGGAGATTTGGAAGAAGCCAATCCCACCGAGATTATACAACAGATAGATAACAACGAGAATAAATGATTTGCGAACATTGCCATAAAGAGAACAGAAGCATAGCGAAATTCTGCAAGTGGTGCGGACAGCCACTGGTAAGTCAGAATCTGCTCGACAGACTCATTGGTCTCGACGATGTGAAGAAACAGTTGAAGACCATTGTCGATACCTATGCATTCTTACGTTCCAGAAAAGACATAGCACAAGTCCGCGTTTCGGTGAATGCCATCATCATCGGTGAAACGGGTACGGGTAAGACTGCGTTGGCAGAAATACTCCGTGACTATTTCTACCAGAACAAGATTATTGCAAGACCGAAATTGACGATGGTCGATGCAGTTGACTATCAGCGCTTTGTTGACAAATGGGATGATAATATCAAGAAGGCAAAGGACGGTATCCTGTTCTTTGACAATGTGCAGAAACTCTTGCCTGATAAGTATTCTAATCAAGTGAATCCCCTTGACAAACTGTTTGTCGAGATGGATAAGTGGGAGGATAATCCTATCGTGATCATGTCCGGTCTTCCCAAGGGCTTAGACGACTTCCTGGAGAACAACCCTGCGGTTGCTAACCGTTTCAAATACACCTTCCGCCTGCCGACGCCAGGCTACCAGGAACTGACAGATATCTGTAAACTGAGCCTGAAGACACGTTATGGTATCGCTGACTTCACGCCGGAGGCTGATGATCAGTTGAAGCGCTACTTCAAATATCAGGTGAAGATCAAGGATGAGACTTTCGGATACGCTCATCTGGCAATGAAGACAGCAGAGGATATCTTCACGCAGTTCATCACCCGTGGCGCTCAGGCTACGACCGTAGAGAAGGATGATATCAAGGGTTATGTGCCAGAGGAGCGTTCTATCGAGGATATCCTGAAGGATCTCGACAACTTCATCGGTATGACTGAGGTGAAGAGTGCCGTTCGTGAGATAGCATATGCTGTACAGAATGCTGTGCAACGTCAGGAGCGTGGACTGGGAGAACAGGAGAAGATGTCGATGCACATTATCCTGACAGGTAATCCTGGTACCGGTAAGACAACCATTGCCCGTAAACTCGGTGAGATACTTGCAGCCATTGGTTATCTCGACAGTGGACACGTCGTGGAAGTTGACCGTGCAAAGATGGTAAGCCCTTATCAGGGCGAAACCCCGAAGGTGGTGGATCGTCTCTGCGACAAGGCTATGGGCGGTATCCTGTTTGTGGATGAAGCCTATACGCTGGCTCCTGTCAGTTCGGCTGGAGATCGCGATAATCAGGGTGCCCAGGCACTGGAGAAACTGATGAAGCGTATGGAGGATGACCGCGGTAAGTTCGTGGTCATTGCAGCGGGCTATCGTACGGAGATGGAGAATCTCTTCCGTGTCAACCCAGGCTTCCGTAGCCGTTTCAACTATTTCCTCAATATTGAGGACTACTCACCCGATGAACTCTACCAGATTATGCTTGTCTTCGCCAAGTCGAAGAAATATATCTTCTCTGAACAGGCTGAGGCCCTGACAAAGAAGATGATTCAAGAGATGTATGACTCGCGTGGTAAGGATTTTGCCAACGGACGTACGATGCGTAGTCTCTTCGACCAGATCTGCAAGAAACAGGCACAGCGTCTGCAAGGTGCAAATATCTCATCGATGAGCAATGAGCAGTTGATGACGATTGAAGATCAGGATATTCCGTATGAGGCTCCGAAGACGGTTGACTATAAGGAATGTCTCAAAGCCCTCGACGGTCTTGTCGGTCTCGGTGGTGTCAAGAAGGAGATATCCAACCTTGCCGCCTTCCTCAACTTGCAGATCAAGCGTGGCGAGAACAACACCTTCCAAGGCAAGCACTATGTCTTCACAGGTAATCCTGGTACAGGTAAGACCACGGTGGCCCGAATCATGACGGATGTCTTCAAAACACTTGGTATCGTATCCCGTGGTCAACTGGTGGAAGCAGACCGTGCGAAACTTGTGGCAGGCTACTCAGGACAGACGGCTATCAAGACCAACCAGTTGGTGGATGAGGCTATCGGTGGTGTGCTGTTTATCGACGAGGCCTACACCTTGAAGTCGAATGACAGTGACTCCTTTGGTGCTGAGGCCATCGATACGCTGTTGAAACGTCTGGAGGATGATCGTGGTAAGTTCATCTGTATCGTGGCGGGTTATACCGACCAGATGCACGACTTCATTGATACGAACCCGGGTCTGAAGAGCCGTTTCACACAGACCATCCATTTCGACGACTATACACCAGATGAACTGACGCAGATATTCCTCAATCTTGCCGCTGGTAAGAAATTCACTGTCGATGAGAACACGAAGGCTGCGATCCATCGTCAGTTTGAGCAACTCTACCTGCGTCGCGACAAGAACTTTGGTAATGCCCGTGAGGCCCGTCGCATCTTCAATGAGGCTGTAGAGAAACAGAGTCAGCGTCTGGTTACTCAGATGAATGACCCGAACTTCAAGGAGGAAGACATGTATCGTCTGACAACGGCAGACCTGCCCATGGCTCAGAATGAGACAGCCCGTCCGCTTGATGAGGTTCTCAATGAACTCGATGAGTTTGTCGGCATGCGTAGTGTCAAGAACTCCATCCGTCGTCTGGCTGTGCAGAGCATGTTCATGAAGCAGCGTGCTGCGATGGGTGCTGGTAGTGTACAGCAGATGTCCATGAACTTTATCCTGACGGGTAATCCTGGTACTGGTAAGACCTCTATTGCCCGTAAGATGGGTGAGGTGCTTCAGGCCATGGATATCCTGCCCACCAGTCGTGTCATAGAGTCCAGCCGTGCAACACTTGTTGGAAAGTACATGGGTGAGACACCGAAGATCGTCAATAATATGTGCGACAAGGCTATGGGTGGTATTCTCTTCATCGATGAGGCTTATACCTTGAGTGACGGTGGAGACATGTATGGAAAGGAGGCTATTGATACTCTGATGAAGCGTATGGAGGATGACCGTGGTAAGTTCGTGGTCATCGCTGCTGGCTATAAGGATAAGATGGAGGAGTTCATGCAGATCAACCCAGGTCTTGCCAGTCGCTTTACTCATAAACTGCAGATCGACGACTATAATGAGGATGAGTTGCTGGCCATCTACAAGGGTATGGCCCAGAAGGATCAATATACGCTGTCGCAGGAAGCCGAGTTCAAGTTGCTTGATAAGATATACCGCATGGTTGTCAGCAAGAACGAGAACTGGGGTAATGCCCGTGAGATGCGTAACCTGCTCGATGCAACGATCCAGAAACTGTCTGAGCGTGTGTCACAGTTGCCGCCTGATCAGGTGACGACAGAGACCTATCAGTTAATATTACCAGAAGATATTGAATAAGAGATATGATTATTTGTCCAACATGTAAAGAAGAGATTGACAGCGACTCCCACTTCTGTGACCAGTGTGGGCAGGCTTTGTTGTTTTGTAACCAATGTGGGCACGTGGGTATAGGCCGACGGTGTACACGTTGTGGAGGACTAATGGTGTCTCCGAGTGATCAGCAACCGTCAAAGGCTCATCCCGGTTTGTCAGAGAGCCTGAAGGCAAGTGCGTCTATTACTGCTTCCGTCGCAGGAGGGGTGGCCGTACCACTTGTGCAGCAGCGTACCTCAGCATCTGGCGTACCTGTTCTGACCCTGGCTAACGATAGTCTGAATATCCGTATCGTAGGCATCAATGGTGCCGTCATAGGTCGTCGAAAGGGACCCTATACCCAGTTCTTCGAGCCGCATGCCTATGTTTCTGGTGTTCATGCACAGTTGAAATATAAGGCTGGTAGTGGTTGGACGATATCTGACAAGCATTCGTCGAATGGTACGAAGGTCAACCAACGCCCATTGCAGCCTGATGTCGATATGACACTTAATAATGGTGATATCCTGACTATTGCAAATATTAACTTGCAGGTGATGGTCAGGTAGCATTAGAAAAACTATGATTGAATTGGAAATATCAGCAGCCAGTAGGGTTGGCTGTGTGAGACATGATAATGAGGATATGATCCTCGTGGGTTATCAGTTCATTAGGGACGATGAATACCACACACACATTGAATTGGGAGATAAAGACCGACTTATGATGGCTGTTGCCGATGGCATGGGAGGTCATAAGAGCGGTGACGTGGCAAGTAGCGATACACTCCACAACTTGCAATTTTATTTCAGTGACCTTCCTGTGGGGTTGGATGCAGGCGCATTCAACGAGATGGTTGTGGAGTGGCTTGATTCCGTCAATATGATGATCGACTCGAAGGGGAATTCCGATGAGCAGTTTAAGGGTATGGGAACCACGCTTGTGGCATTGGTCTATTATGACGGCGACTTTTATTCTCTCAACTGTGGCGACAGCAGACTTTATCGTTTTAGGGATGATGAGTTGATACAGTTGACTACCGACCACTCGTTGGATGGTATGATGGGTAGTCGTGAGAAGCACAGTAGTGTCATCACCAACTGCATTGGTGGCGGATGTACACATTCCTATATTGATCTTGTTCAGATGACACAGGATATACGGGATGGGGACATCTATCTGCTTTGTAGCGACGGCTTGTCAGACATGATGAGCGATCATCGCTTGAACGTATATCTTTCGGAAGGTGCTGATGCCAACGGCCTCTGTGATGCAGCCATTACTCGGGGAGGCTACGATAATGTGTCTGTCTGTCTCATTAAAGTTAAGAAACAATAGGATTGTGTTATGCCGTTAAGATTACCAGATAGGCTTCCAGCCATAGACCTTCTGAAACAGGAGAATATCTTTGTGATGGATGATACCCGTGCCCATTCACAGGATATCCGTCCACTGAAGATCGTCATCTTGAATCTGATGCCGTTGAAGATTACTACGGAGACAGATTTGATTCGCCTGCTTTCCAATACACCTCTCCAACTTGACATCAACTTCATGAAACTGAAGAGTCATACGCCGAAGAATACGCCCATTGAGCACATGATGATGTTTTATCGCGACTTTGCTGAGATGCGAAATGAGAAATTTGATGGTATGATCATCACGGGTGCTCCTGTGGAACAGTTGGAGTTTGAGGATGTGAGTTATTGGGATGAGATTACCGATATCTTTACATGGGCGAGAACTCACGTCACGAGTACCTTATATATATGTTGGGCTGCACAGGCAGGACTCTATTATTATTATGGTGTACCTAAGTACCCGTTGCCCATGAAGATGTTCGGCATCTTCCCACAAAAACCCTTGGATCCCAAACTACCCATCTTCCGAGGTTTCGACGATGAGTTTATGATGCCTCACAGCCGTCATACGGAGATTCATCGTGAGGATATTTTGGCAAATCCCGACCTGACGCTGATAGCAGAGTCGGAAGAGTGTGGTGTCAGCATTGTGATGGCACGGGGTGGGCGAGAGTTCTTTATCACAGGACATCTGGAGTATTCACCCAACACGCTCGACAATGAGTATAAGCGTGACAGTGGAATTCGTGACGACGTGGCTTTGCCCAAGAACTACTACCGCGACGATGATCCCAAGAAGGGACCTGTGGTGTCTTGGCGTTCGCATGCGAATCTGTTCTATACCAATTGGGTGAACTATTACGTCTATCAGGAGACACCATATAATATTGAAGACATTAGATAGTTGAAAACATTAGAACTACTTGCCCCTGCAAAGAACCTGGAGTGCGGTATCGCTGCCATCGACCATGGTGCCGATGCCGTTTATATTGGTGCTTCGCATTTCGGAGCACGAGTCGCAGCAGGCAATAGTATCGATGATATCCGCAAACTCTGTGAATATGCCTGTCCTTTCGGAGTGAAGGTCTATGCCACAGTGAATACTATTGTGTTTGATGAGGAGATCGATGATATCCGTCAGTTGATCACTGATTTGCAGAATGTTGGCGTGACTGCGGTCCTTGTGCAGGATATGGCAGTGTTACAATTGTTGAAAGGTACAACGCTTCAGCCTCATGCAAGTACTCAGACAGACAACCGTACTTCCGAGAAGGTGCGTTGGTTGCGTGATGTGGGCTTTGTCCGTGCTGTCCTTGCCCGAGAACTCTCTATCGATGAGATTGCTGAGATTCATCGTGAGGTGCCCGACATTGAGTTAGAAGTTTTTGTCCATGGGGCCTTATGCGTCAGTTATTCAGGGCTTTGCTATGCTTCCCAATTTTGTTTTGGTCGTAGCGCCAATCGTGGGGAGTGTGCCCAGTTCTGTCGGATGAAGTTCTCGCTGTTGGATGCAGAGGGTATGGAAGTGGAGCATGACCGATATCTTCTCTCTCTGAAGGACATGAATCAGAGCAACCATCTGTTGGAACTTATTGAGGCTGGTGCATCCTCCTTTAAGATAGAAGGTCGTCTGAAGGATGTTGGTTATGTGAAGAATGTCACTGCCGCTTATAGTCAGCGGCTCAATGAGATCATCCGTCGTTTTCCTGACAAGTACTGTCGCAGTTCTCGAGGAGAGTGCCGCTATACGTTTACCCCAGACCTCAACAAGACTTTTAATCGTGGCTATACCACCTATTTTCTGCATGGCCGTCAGCCGAATATTGCTTCTTTTGATACACCGAAGGCTATGGGTGAGTTTGTCGGTACAGTGAAGGAATTGCGTCATGACTCTTTCAATGTGGCAGGCACTACTTGTTTTGCCAATGGCGACGGACTTTGCTTCTTTAACGAAGAACACCAGTTGGAGGGCTTTCGTGCGAATAGGGTAGTGGGTAATCGTATCTATCCTTATCGTATGCCTGAGGGCCTCCGTCCTGGGATGCGACTTTATAGGAATAATGATCAGGAGTTGGAGCGTCTGCTTTCCAAGTCCAGTGCCGAGCGAAGGATTCCTGTTCGTCTCTCTCTCCGTGTTGTCGATGATGGCTTTGAGTTGTCGTCTGGTAGCATCAATGTCCGAATGACCGTTGAGCATCAACAGGCCCAGAAACCGCCCCGTGAGAATATCATTCGTCAGTTGTCAAAGATGGGTGACACCATCTATACTTGTGAGGAAGTAAGTATTCCTGATGATTTCAACTACTTTATCCCCAACAGTGTCCTTTCCGACATGCGCCGTCAGTTGATAGAGAAACTGAACAACCATGATGGCAGGTTATTGATGGGCTCTCAGCCTGTTATTAAAGAATCTTCCCCTGTGATTTCATATTCTTATCCATACCTATATAATATAGCAAACCACGTGGCTTGTGATTTCTATGGGGCCAAGGAACTGGTGGCCTATGAGTTGAAGGGTGGGGAAGGCCCCATCATGCAGTGCCGTCATTGCATCCGTTACGCCTTGGGGTATTGTGTCAAACATGGAGGCAAACGTCCTGTGTGGCGTGAACCTCTTTCTCTCGTTTTAGGCGATGGTCGTCGCTTCCGTCTTGAGTTTGATTGTAAGAACTGTCAGATGAATGTCTATGCGTCGTAGCCTGAACTTATCACTTGTCGCTTGGCTCATATCACTCATGTTAGTTTCTTGTTATAATCAGGGACCGATAACTCCTGATGCGTGGAACCTCACAGAGCAGCAACTCGACTCCATCTCCTTCTACACCACCCACCACTATACGCAAGGCTATAACTTTGTGGTGAGCAAGGATTCGTTGGTGATTCTTGAGCAACAGAACGAGATGATGCCTGTTCCCGACATCCTAACTGCTGAGATTATGGCAGGTGACGAGACGATGCCGATGCTCTCTCTCGTCGATTCCCTTACGCTTCGTCGTCATGAGCGTCTGGTGGTGGCAGATATCTGTACGGTGCCTACCGACTCTGTTGATTCCGTCTGGGTGAAGGTGGCACGCGACCAGTTGACACAAGGATGGCTTCGGGAGTCCGACCTTCTAAAGGCAGTCTCGCCCGATGATTCCATCAGCCAGTTCATCGACTTTTTCTCCGATGCCCACCTGCTGATCTTCTTGGGCTTCTGTGTGATTGTGGGCGGAGCCTACGGCTTGCGCCGCCTGATGCGCAAGGGTGCGAAGATTGTCCACTTCAACGATATCGCCTCGTTCTATCCTACGCTGCTCTGTCTGTTAGTTGCCTCCTCGGCAGTGCTCTATAGTAGTATTCAGTTGTTTTCCCCTGAATCGTGGCGACATTTTTATTATCATCCTTCGCTCAATCCATACGCCCTGCCTTGGCACCTCGGACTCTTTGTCACTTCTGTCTGGGCCATCGTCATTGTAGCGATTGCTACCATCGATGATGTCCGTCATCATCTGCCATTTGGACAGGCCATCCTGTACCTTGGTGGTTTGGCGGCTGTCTGTGCCGTTGATTACGTTGTCTACAGTGTCACCACCTTATATTATATAGGTTATCCGTTGCTGATAGCCTACTATGTGTTCGCTATTTACCGACTTTCCCTGCAAAAATCCCTATAAATGGGGATTGCATATTCTTAGGAAAAGTCGTACCTTTGCAACCGAAATCAAAGATGCGCCTAATTTATGAGGAGAAAGATCATATTGTTTTCCTTGGCATTCGCACTTGCCTTGCCGATATATGCCCAAAGGCAGGATGACATGCGTCAAACGGTGGAATATCTGGCTTCACAGGAACTCGGAGGCAGATACCCTGCCACTATTGGTGACACCCTCGCCTCAGAATTCATAGTTGGCAAACTTCGTGATCTGAAGTTCAAACCAGTTGTCAAAGCGAAGAAGGAAAAAGGTTTTTATCATGACTTCACATACGGGAAAGAAGTGGAGCGGACCACCCATAACATCATTGCTGTTCTTCCAGGGAAAGACAAGCATCTGAAGCATGAATACATTGTTGTAGGTTCGCACTATGACCATCTGGGTTTGGGAGGTCAGGGGTCTGGTTCACGTCGTCCTGACACTTTGGGGGTACACCCTGGTGCTGACGACAATGCAAGCGGTGATGCTGTGGTACTCGAACTGGCCAAGTATTTTAAAAAGGTACGCGCGAAAAGAAGTATCATCTTTACATTCTTTGGTGCAGAGGAACAAGGGCTTGTTGGTTCGAAGGCTTTCTTGGAATGGATGAAGCAAGATGATGACAAGCGTATCAATCTCCCTAAGGATAAAAATGGTATTGTGGCTATGGTAAATCTGGATATGGTGGGACGTATGCATGATAATGCCATGAGTGTCTCAGGTACAGGAACAAGTAGCACGTTCAAGGCGATGGCTGAGAGTGTGGCTGAATTGACTAACCTGAACATCAGTTGTACACCTGACGGATATGGTCCTAGCGATCATGCGTCGTTTGTGGCTGCCGACATCCCTGTGCTCTTTCTCACGACAGGTGGTCACATGGAGTACCACACCCCTGATGATGTACCTTCCACCTTGAATTATGACGGTATGCAGCAGACCCTGGCGTTCTCGCAGGAACTGATTATGCGTATTGCCAATATGCCTACGACACCTGATTATATCAGTGTACCCAGCAGTAATACCATGAGGCATGCCAACTTTAAGGTCACTTTAGGTCTCATGCCCGATGTCATGGGTGTCAGTCGCATCCCTGGTCTTCGTGCTGATATTGTAGTAGCAGGAAAACCTGCCTATACAGCAGGAATCAGAAGTGGTGACATCATTCAGGAAATCGACGGCAAGCCCGTTAAGGACATGAATGAATACATGGAGCGCCTGTCGGAATTGGAACCTGATACCACCATCCCTGTGAAAGTGCTTCGAAACGAAGAGATTATTACATTCCAAGTTCATCTGGTTCCTGCAAAGAAATGAAGAAATTTGTCTATTGGCTTTTAGCCATTATCATCACCTTGGCACTGAGCATCTACCAGCGTATGACGGGTCCTACCTATCCCAAACGAGTAACCATAGAACTGGATGGGGATAGTTATAAGATAAAACTGCCCAGAAGTGGTGTGCAGCATGATGAGATTGTGACACTTAAGGGTATCCCGTCTGACGTCAAGTCGCAGATCCATTACCGTTGCTATCCCACGACGGATGACTATACCGTCATCGATTTCCAATGGAAAGATAGTGCGTGGCAGGCAGCCCTGCCCGTACAGCCTGTTGCAGGGAAACTGCAATATTTCCTTACCGTCGATGGCAAGGATTATCTGAAAGATGAACCCGTGGTGATCCGTTTCCGCAACGATGTGCCTGCCTACATTCTGATACCCCACATCCTGCTGATGTTTGGCGCTATGCTCTTCGCCGTTTATACACTCTTGTTGGTTGTGACGCGCAGGGAATACCGTCGTTGGCTGAAGATCACGGTGGGCACGATGTTCGTGGGTGGATTCATCCTGGGACCACTTGTGCAGCATGCGGCCTTTGGTCCTTGGTGGGCAGGATTCCCCTATGGAACAGATCTCACAGACAACAAGACACTCATATCCTTCCTGTTCTTTGTGGCTGCTCTTGCTACTTTGAAATGGAAGTACAACCGATGGGTTGTCGCCTTAGCCGTGCTGATGATGATTGCCATCTTCAGTATTCCCCACAGCACCTACGGGTCAGAATATGATTATACCACACAACAATTAAAAAGATAAAACATTAAAAAGGAAAAAATGAAAATCAGGAGTTTAATGACAACGACGTTGGCTGCAGTAGCCTTCGTGTTGAGTATGAGTTCATGTAGTAGTAATGATGATGAGCCAGAAATGGCTGTCGCTGATCAGGTAGTAGGTTCCTATACAGGTACTGAGGTCCTCACAGTGATGGGCGAGGCTGATGAGAGTACAGAGACATTCGAGTTTACCAAAGCTTCAGACGTGTCTGTTGACGTGACGCTTCCCAAATACGGTGAGGGAATGATGACGGTTCCTGCACTTCCTGTGAAGGGTATCATGCTGACCAAAAGTGGAAATACTATTACTGGCAAACTCGCCAAGTATGAGGGTACAGTGAAAACTGCCGATGGGGCGGAGAAGGCCTATACCGTGAGTGATCTCACCGTCATCTTCAGCGACAAGACTGTTGTCGTGACGTTTACGCAGAAGTACGGCAATATGCCCTTTGCCTTTGAAGGTCAGTTTACAGGTACGAGGAAGTAAGTGGTGACCGCGTATTTGGCAAACAGAATCTCACAATCCCTTTTAGCAGGCGTGGTGTTGGCCATGCCTGCTATCAATCTCTCTGCACAGTCTTTTCGTGATTCAGTAGATCTTGAACCAGTTGTTGTCACGGCTTCTCATTCGCCGAAAGCGTTGAAGGATGCCCCTGTGGTCACCCGTCTGATCACGCTCCATGACATCAAGATCTCTGATGCCACCAATATCCAGGACATGCTGACGCAGGAAATACCAGGCTTGGAGTTTGGTTTTGCCATGAGTCAGGAGACATCGCTCAACATGAGCGGTTTTGGCGGTAATGCTGTGCTCTTCCTCGTCGATGGCGAGCGTATGGCAGGCGAGACGATGGACAACGTCGATTACAACCGCATGAATCTCGACAATATAGGTCGTATCGAGATTGTGAAAGGTGCTTCGTCGGCTCTTTATGGCTCTAATGCCGTAGGTGGGGTAATCAACATCATCAGCAAGGAGAATCTAGAGCCTTGGACAGCCAATGTGAACTCACGTTATAACACCTTCGGCCATGAATGGCGCAATGGTGTCAGTTTCTCATTCAATACCAAGAAATGGAACTCCCAAACCAGTTTCCAGCATACTAAGATCGATCCTGTCGATCTGCCAAAGGCCCACTCTTCCGAGGAGATTGCCATCGAACTGATGAAGAAGGCGCAAGGCTTACCCTACGACGAGTCGGTACTGAGTGATGACTCCAACCTGAACCGTCTCTATGGACAGAAGACCTACAACGTCAAGGAGCGACTCACATGGCGTGCCACAGACAAGTTGACCCTTATTGGGCGGGGGGGCTATTTCTTCCGCACCAGTGAACGCGACACTTACGACTATCATTTCAATGGTTACAGTGCAGGACTAAAAGGCCGGTATGCCTGGGATCACACCCGTCATCTCGAACTGTCGTATGCCTACGATCAATACGACAAAGCAAACTTCCAACCCGACGGAACACGTACCCACGATCACGACTATAGTAATCAGCAACATGTGGCCCATGCGTTATACAGTCATTCGTTTGGTAAGAACAACCTGATCCTTGGTGCCGACTATATGCATGATTATTTGTCCACCTATCAGTTCGTTGACAACACCAGTCATGCCCAGGACAATATCGACGGCTATGCGCAGTTCGACTGGAACATTACCGAGCAACTCAACGTTGTGGGTAGTGTCCGCTACGATTATTTCTCAGCCTCTGCCCAGAAAGCACTCACAGGACGTCTCGCTGTCGTATATAAATATCCTTGGATGACCTTCCGCGCCAATTATGCCAGTGGCTTCCGTGCCCCCACGCTCAAGGAGATGTATATGCACTTCGACATGGGTAATATGGGTTATATGATTATTGGAAATCCCAATCTGGAGCCAGAGAAGAGTCATAATTTCAACGTTGCCATCGAGCGGACGAATCGCATCCGCAATAGTGGATTCTTAGACGGACGCTATAACTTTACCCTCATGGGTTATTGCAATATCTTCGACAAGCGTATCACCACCATCGACGGTGGTCTGTACGAGGGAATGGAAAGTGCCCTTTATTGGAACGAGAATGGCATAACGGTCTGGGGCGTGGATGTCAGTTTGGGTCATATCTGGGATTGTGGGTTGTCGCTCAGACTTAATTATTCATGGATGCACGAAACAGGCAATGTCTATTACTCAGATTTCTACCAGCCCCGTTCACACTCCATGACCTGGCGGATAGGCTACGACCATCGCTTCTCACGTCATTATGCTCTCGATGCCGCCCTCTCCGGACGAAGTCAGGGTAAACCACAATCAGGTCGTTCGGATGTCGATCAGGGTTATACCATCTGGAAACTGATGCTGCAGCATCATCTCTGGCGTGGTGTTCATCTCAACACCGCCATCGACAACCTCTTCAATTACAAACCTAAGTCGTATTACTATTCTTCTCCGCTCACCACAGGAATTTCCTTCAGTGTAGGGCTGTCTGTCGATTTGGATAATAAAGTTAGATTTTAACCAGTTCAGCCAATATCATATCACTGACGAAGAGGCCCTTGCGGGTCAAAGAAAGGTGATCGTTGTTAATTTTAAATAGTCCGTCGTCTATAAAGCGACGGGCATTTTTCAGGCAGTAATCCCTATGTTCATCCGATAACTGCGAGAGGTTGAGCCCCTCGCGGGTACGAAGGGCGACAGTTACCATGTCGTTGTAGAAGGTGTCGCCCTTAATAACCTCCGACTCAAAGAGGCGTTCCCCATGCTCCATACCCTCGATATACTGGTGAATGTCTGCGATGTTCCAACTGCGGGTATGTCCGTCGTAGGAGTGGGCAGCGGCACCGAGACCGATATAGGGCGTACCGTTCCAGTAACTGGAGTTGTGGCGTGAGCGATAGCCAGGACGGGCGAAGTTGGAGATTTCGTAATGCTCATAGCCTGCTGCCGTCAGTTTATCAATGAGTATCTCATACATCGCCCGCTCCATCTCCTCATCCTGTTCGCCAGAACCCTTTAACATCTTCCATAGGGGAGTGTTCTCCTCGATAGAAAGGCAGTAGGCTGAGAGATGTTCCACGTTAAGGGCGAGGGCACAGTCGATGTCGTGTTCCCAGTCGGACAGACCCTCATTGGGAAAACCGTACATCAGGTCAATGCTGATATTTCGGATGCCTGCCTGTCTCAGTCTTCCCACAGCCTCGGCTACCTGTTTGGAGGTATGACGACGGTGCAACCATCTGAGTCGTTCGTCGTCGAAAGTCTGTGCTCCCATCGAGACGCGGTTGACGGGCAGACCCTGCAGTCCTTGTGCAAACTCATCCGTCACGTCATCGGGATTCACCTCGATAGTCACTTCTGCATCATCCGACACCTTATTATATATATATATAGCGTCGAGAATCTGTCTGAGTTGTACGATGGTCAGTTGACTAGGAGTGCCACCGCCAAGATAGATGGTGCCGACACCCGTTCCCTGTTTCCTTTCTTCTGCCTCCTTGCATACCGCCTCGACATACCTCTGGCGGTGTTCGAGTCCAGTCGTCGAATAGAAGCCACAATAGATGCAACGGCTCCTGCAAAATGGAATATGTATGTAGATTCCAGCCATAATCTTTGCAAAAGTACTAATTAATTTTAATTAATAAATGAAATCTTTGGTGTTTTCTGAAAAAATGTCTAATTTAGCGCACTCGAAACGAATCATTTACCTAAAATACAACAGATATGAAGATTTATCAGACAAACGAAATCAAAAACATCGCACTCATTGGCAGTGCGGGTAGCGGCAAGACCACTCTTGCCGAGGCAATGCTTTTCGAAGCAGGTATTATCAAGCGTCGCGGTACTGTTGAGCAGAAGAATACCGTGAGCGACTACTTCCCCGTGGAGCAGGAGTATGGCTATTCAGTCTTCTCTACCGTCTTTCATGTGGAGTGGAACAACAAGAAGTTGAACATCATCGACTGCCCGGGTTCTGACGACTTCGTGGGAGGTGCCATCACCGCCCTGAACGTGACGGATCAGGCTGTCATCCTCGTTAATGGCCAGTATGGTCCTGAGGTGGGTACGATGAATGCTTTCCGTAATACGGAGAAGTTCCAGAAGCCCGTCATCTTCCTGGTAAACCAGTTGGATCGCGACAACTGCGACTTTGACCAGATCCTCTCCCGTCTGAAGGAGACTTATGGTCCTAACTGTGTACCCGTTCAATATCCTATCGCTACAGGTGCAGGCTTCAACAGCGTCATCGACGTGCTGTTGATGAAGAAGTACTCTTGGAAGCCCGAGGGTGGTGCTCCTATTATCGAGGAGATTCCCGCCGACCAGTTGGATAAGGCCAAAGAGATGAAGGCTGCCCTCGTAGAGGCTGCTGCTGCTGGTGACGACTCTCTGATGGAGAAGTTCTTCGAGACCGAAGACCTCAGTGAGGACGAGATGCGTGAGGGTATCCGCAAGGGCCTCGTCACACGTTCTATCTTCCCCGTGTTCTGCGTCTGTGCAGGTCGTGATATGGGTGTGCGTCGTCTGATGGAGTTCCTCGGCAACGTAGTACCTTTTGTCAGCGAGATGCCGAAGGTGAAGAACACCGCTGGTAAGGATATTACTCCCGACACCGCTGGTCCTGCTTCGCTCTATTTCTTCAAGACAGGTGTGGAACCCCACATCGGTGAGGTGTCTTACTTCAAGGTGATGAGTGGTTCTGTGAAGAGTGGCGATGACCTGACGAATGCCGACCGTGGCTCGAAGGAGCGCATCGGTACGCTCTATGCCTGTGCAGGTGCCAACCGTGTGCAGGTCGATCAGTTGAACGCCGGCGATATCGGTTGTACCGTGAAACTGAAGGACGTGAAGACTGGTAATACTCTGAATGGTAAGGATGCTGACAATAAGTTCGACTTCATCGTCTATCCAAACTCCAAGTACTCTCGTGCCATCAAGGCCATCAATGAGTCAGAGACCGAGAAGATGATGTCTGCCCTGAACAAGATGCGTCAGGAGGATCCCACATGGGTTGTTGAGCAGTCGAAGGAGTTGCGCCAGATTATCGTTCACGGACAGGGCGAGTTCCACCTCCGCACCCTGAAGTGGCGTATGGAGAACAACGAGAAGATCATGATTGAATATCTCGAGCCGAAGATCCCGTATCGCGAGACCATCACGAAGATGGCCCGTGCCGACTATCGTCATAAGAAGCAGTCTGGTGGTGCCGGTCAGTTCGGTGAGGTGCACCTGATTGTGGAGCCATATCAGGACGGTATGCCCGATCCTACATCGTTCACCATCAATGGTCAGGAGTTCAAGATGAACATCAAGTCGAAAGAAGAGAAAGACCTGGAGTGGGGCGGTAAACTCGTCTTCATCAACTCTGTGGTTGGTGGTGCTATCGATATGCGTTTCATGCCTGCCATCCTGAAGGGTGTCATGGAACGTATGGAACAGGGTCCGTTGACAGGTTCTTATGCTCGTGACGTGCGCGTCATCGTCTATGACGGTAAGATGCACCCAGTTGACTCCAATGAATTGTCATTTATGTTGGCAGCCCGCAACGCCTTCAGCGCCGCCTTCAAGGAGGCTGGTCCAAAGGTGCTCGAGCCTATCTACGACCTCGAGGTGCTCGTGCCCGCCGACTATATGGGTGATGTGATGTCCGACCTTCAGGGTCGTCGCGCCATCATCATGGGTATGGACAGCGAGGCTGGCTATCAGAAACTCTCTGCTAAGATTCCTCTCAAGGAGTTGGCTAGTTACTCTATTGCACTCTCGTCACTGACGGGTGGCCGTGCTTCGTTCAACACCAAGTTCTCTTCTTATGAACTGGTTCCGAACGATATCCAGCAGGCCCTCATCAAGCAGCACGAGGAAGAGTTGAAGGAAGAAGATTAATTGTGCTTCCCCTCAATATTAATCCCCGCCAAGTCGGCGGGGATTATTTTTTTATATCGTCATTTCACCTCGGATGCTCTGTTGCATCATTTGGCGCACGGTGTCAGGATCGTCGGGGTAGTGACTCTGCAGGAACATTAGTTTGGTGACGGCACTCTCCACCGTCATGTCTCGCCCGCTGATGACACCTGCCTCCTGCAGGTGATAGCCGCAGTCATAGCGGCTCATTTCGACGGCGCCCTGCAGACACTGGCTGACGTTGACAATCACCTTGCCATTCTTCGTGCCCTCTTTCAGGGCGTTCAGCAGCCATGGACTCTGTGGGGCGTTGCCTGAGCCGAAGGTACGCATCACGATAGCCTTCAGGTTGGGTGTGTGGATGATATGTCGTATCAGGTCTTCGCGGATGCCAGGGAAGAGCGAGAAGATGATGACATTATTGTCGAGGCGGAAGTATGGCGTCATCGGTTTCGCGAAGTCGGGCTTCAAGATACGCTCCTGATGATAGGTGATGTTCACCCCCGCATCCACGAGGTGTGGATAGTTGAACGACTCGAAGGCGTTGAACTCCTCTGCACTCTGCTTCGTGGTACGGTTCCCTCGCAACAGGTGCGAGTTGAAGTAGATGCCCACCTCCGGCACCAGGGCGCGTCCCTCTTCGTCGCAGGCGGCAGCAATCTCTATCGAGGTGATGAGGTTCTCCTTGCCGTCCGTCCGTAACTGTCCGATGGGCAGTTGCGACCCTGTGAAGATGACGGGCTTTGTCAGGTTCTCCAGCATGTAGGAGAGGGCAGAGGCAGTGTAGGCCATCGTGTCGGTGCCGTGCAGCACCACGAAGCCGTCGTATTGCCAGTAGTGGTCGGCTATACAGTGGCTGAGGTCTGTCCATAGGGCAGGCGACATGTCGCTGGAGTCGATGGGCGGGTCAAACTGGAATGTCTCTATACGGGTGTCAAACTGTTCCAGTTCAGGCACGTTCTGTAGCAGGTGTTCGAAGTCGAAGGGCTCCAGAGCGCCCGTCTGCGGGTTGCGGTTCATGCCGATGGTACCGCCAGTGTAGATAAGAAGTACTCTCCGTTGCATAAAGAAATTGTTTCTGTCAATAATTTGTTGCAAAGATAGTGTTTTTATGCGAAATTATTGCTATCTTTGCACAGAATTTCAAAACAAACTTAAAACATACTGCATTATGAAGCAATTCAACGACGATAATTTCGTTCTGGAAACCAAGTTGGCCCAGGACCTGTATCACAACTATGCGGCTAAGATGCCGATCATCGACTATCACTGTCACCTGAATCCTGAGATGGTGGCTAATGACCATCGTTTCAAGTCTATCACCGAACTATGGTTGGGCGGCGACCACTACAAGTGGCGCGCCATGCGTACCAACGGGGTGGAGGAGAAATACTGCACAGGCAAGGACACCAGCGACTGGGAGAAATTTGAGAAGTGGGCAGAGACGGTGACCTATTGCTTCCGCAATCCGCTTTATCACTGGACGCATCTGGAACTGAAGACGGCTTTTGGCATTGAGAAACTACTCTCGCCCAAGACGGCCCGTGAGATATTTGACGAGTGCAACGAGAAACTGAAGAAGCCTGAGTTCTCGGCCCGCGGTCTGATGAAGCACTACAACGTGGAGTGTGTCTGCACAACCGATGATCCCATCGATGATCTGCACAACCACATTGAGTATGCCAAGCACAAGGCCGATGATGATCCTATCATGCTTCCTGCCTGGCGTCCTGACCGCGCGATGAACATCGAAAAGGCGGGGTTTGCCGTCTATATCGATGAGTTGTCGCATGTCAGCGGTACGGAGATTCGCCGCTTTGCCGATATGGTGGATGCGCTTCAGAAGCGTCATGACTTTTTCGACGCCAACGGCTGTAAACTCTCCGACCATGGATTGGAGGAGTTCTACGACGAGGAATATACCGACTCGCAGATTGAGACCATCTTCGAGAAGGCCATGCGTGGACAACAACTCTCTGGAGTTGAAGTGCGCCAATTTAAGAACTGTTTCCTGACGGTGATGGCAGAGATGGATGCTGACAGCGACTGGACACAGCAGTACCACTATGGTGCCATCCGCGACAACAACACGAAAATGTTCAACCTGATAGGTGCCGACACGGGCTTCGACAGTATCGGTGAGTTTAATACCGCCAAAGCCATGTCGAAGTTCTTTAATAAACTGGAGATGAAAGACAAACTCACACGTACCATTATCTATACCCTGAACCCCTGCGCCAACGAGATGATTGCCACGATGCTTGGCAACTTCCAGGGCGGTGAGCCTGGCAAGATACAGTTGGGTAGTGGCTGGTGGTTCAACGACCAGATGGATGGCATGATCAAACAGATGAACGCCCTCTCGGTATTAGGCCTGCTTTCGCGCTTTGTGGGTATGCTTACCGACAGCCGTTCCTTCCTGAGTTATCCACGTCATGAGTATTTCCGTCGCATCCTCTGTAACTTGCTCGGTAACGACGTAGAGAAGGGCTTGCTGCCTTGCGACATGGAGATCCTGGGTCGTATGGTGGAGGATATCAGTTACAATAATGCAAGAAGATACTTCAAGTTCTACTAACAGGAAGGCTTTTCTTATTGCAGCGCCAACCAGTGGCTCGGGCAAGACAACGATTGCCCGAGGACTGATGGCGCTGTTGGTTTCTAAAGGGTATCAGGTGCAGCCCTTCAAATGCGGTCCTGACTATATCGACACGAAATTCCATACAGCCGTATGCGGCAGACCCAGCATTAACCTCGACACGTTTATGGCAGCTCCAGAACATGTTTGCGAACTGTTCGCCCATTATGGCCAGGATGCTGATGTCTGTATCGTAGAGGGGATGATGGGACTCTTCGACGGTTATGACCGTGACAGAGGTTCGTCTGCAGAGATTGCTCGTGTGCTGGATATTCCTGTGGTTCTGGTGGTGGATGCGAAGTCGGCTGCTTACTCAATGGCTCCATTGCTCTCGGGCTTCATCAACTTTAGAAAGGATGTGCACATAGCGGGCATTATATTTAATAAGGTGGGGAGTGAACGGCATTACCAGATGTTGCAGGAGGTATGCAGTGACCTTGACATAGAATGTTTTGGCTATCTTCCTAAGGATAATGTCCTCGAACAAGGCTCGCGCTATCTAGGACTCGACTATTCTAAGTTACCAGAGTCGAAGGCTCTGACCGAATTGATAGAGAGGCATCTAGAATGGGAAAGCCTAATCAAACTGTCAGTTCGTAGGGGACGGACTCAGAGTTCGCTCCCTACGGACTCAGAGTTCGCTCCCTGCGGACAAAAAACACTCATTGCTCGCAATACGGAAAGTTTCTCGTTCCTCTATCAGGAGAACATTGACAGATTTGAACACGTATTTTTCTTTGATCCAGAAACAGAGGTGCCTAATCTGGAGAATATCGATTTGCTCTATCTGCCAGGAGGTTATCCCGAGAAGCATTTGGGGGCACTCGTTTCTAATGAAGTGTGTCGTCAGGCCATCAAGGATTATGCGGAACGTGGTGGAAAGATTCAGGCGGAGTGCGGAGGGATGATGTATCTTTGTGAGAAGATTGTGTCAGACGATGGGACATATCCGATGTGTGGTGTGCTGCCCTATACAATCACTGCTCGTCAGGCAGACAGAAAACTCTCGTTGGGCTATCGTCGTTTTATGTTCGATGGCAAAGAATACAGGGGACATGAGTTCCATTATACGCAATTCATGGTGTCGGGGATTACAAATCCCCTCCAACATTCTGCCTGTCAGGTGTATAATGCCAGGGGCGAGTCTGTCGATACCCCTGTGTTCAGATACAAGAATGTTTTAGCAAGTTATACGCATCTATACAACCCTAAATTGTAAATAGTACATTGTCAAATTGTAAATTACTTCATCCCATCATGTTGGCTGGCACAGGCAGCGACGTTGGCAAGAGCATCCTTGCTACCGCCCTGTGTCGGATTTTTAAGCAAGACGGCTATCATCCTGCTCCCTTCAAGGCACAGAACATGGCACTTAATTCATTCGCCACACCAGAAGGTCTGGAGATAGGTAGGGCTCAGGCGGTACAGGCTGAGGCAGCGGGTATCCCCTGTCATACGGACATGAACCCACTTTTGCTGAAACCACAATCAGACCATACCTCACAGGTGGTGCTTAACGGTAAACCTATTGGCAATAAGAATGCGTATGATTATTGGCGAAAAAGAGGTGAGAGGTATGAGGTGAAAGGTGAGAGAATAGACTATAGGATGGAAGTCTGCAAGGCCTTTGATCGTTTGGCTGTAAAATACAATCCCATTGTGATGGAAGGGGCGGGCAGCATCTCGGAAATCAACCTCCGTGACACAGACTTAGTGAACCTCCCTATGGCGCGTCACGCCAAGGCTGATGTCATCCTTGTGGGCGATATTGATCGTGGGGGTGTCTTTGCAAGTGTCTATGGCAGTGTCGCTTTACAATCTTCAGAGGATCAAAAACTTATCAAGGGAATCATTATCAATAAGTTTAGGGGCGATATGCGTCTCTTTGACGAGGGCCGGCGGATGTTGGAAGACATCTGCGGCATGCCTGTTTTGGGTGTCGTTCCTTATTATAAGGATATCCACATCGAGGAAGAAGACTCGGTGGCTCTGGCTCAGAAATCATTCGAGAGGCAACAGGGGAAAGTGAATGTTGCGGTGGTGATGTTACGTCATCTCAGCAACTACACCGACTTCAACGCTCTGGAACAGGATCCGCGCCTGCATCTTTTCTATACCAACAACGTCGATGATATCCAAAAGGCCGACATTATCATCCTGCCAGGTACCAAATCGACCCTCCACGATCTTTATGAACTTCGTCGTAATGGCTGTGCACAGGCCATCATCAAGGCACACCGTGAGGGAGCCACTGTCCTCGGCATCTGTGGCGGTTACCAGATGATGGGTATCGAAGTATGTGATCCAGATCATGTGGAGGGAGACATCGAACGTCTGCCCGGATTAGGTCTGTTGCCCATCACCACGACCATGAGTGGCGAGAAAGTCATTCGTCAGGTATCCTGTGAGTACGGAACTGGTTATGAGATTCACATGGGTGAGACACAACCCTTCGGTGATGCGAAGCCCCGGCCTCTATTGCATCTCTCCGACGGACGGGAGGATGGTTACATTGTTGATAACAAGTGCATGGGTACCTATCTGCACGGTATCCTCGACAATCAGTCATTTGCTGATTTCCTGTTGCAGCCTTTTACCGATAAATTGGCAGAAGCCGATAAATCTTTCGACTATCAGGCTTTCAAGGAGGAGCAATACGATAAATTGGCTGATCATGTCCGTCGTCATATAGATATGAAGCGACTCTATCAGATACTGACCGATGACTAATCCGATATCACTATTGATAGGTTGGCTGCTTGATCTGCTATTCGGTGACCCTACAAGGCTACCACATCCTATTGTCTGGTTCGGACGAATGATCGCCTTTGGGGAACATCAACTAAATAAGGGTTTCCATCGCAAACTAAAAGGTGCCCTGATGGCTGTCATCCTTATTGCCTTTGTCTTCGCCCTCATCTGGCTGCTCCGCCACTACTTATCACTCATCACTTCTCACTTCTCACTCATTTTCGATGCCATCGTTATCTTTTATTGTCTGGCAGGCACTACGCTGATTCGGGAGGTTCGTGAAGTATTCCTTGCTCTCGACCGTTCGTTGGAGGAGGGTAGGGCACAGGTGGCTCGCATCGTAGGGCGTGACACTTCGGAACTCTCTGCTCAAGAGGTGCGAACTGCTGCCCTTGAAACCCTTGCCGAGAATCTGAGCGATGGTGTCATCGCCCCGCTCTTCTGGCTGGTTTTGTTGGGAACACCAGGGATGTTGGCTTATAAGATGGTGAACACCCTCGACTCGATGATTGGCTATCGTACGGAACGCTACAAGGACTTCGGCTGTTGGGCTGCACATATCGACGACATCGCCAATTACATCCCAGCCCGTCTAACGGCACTGCTGATGATCCTGCCCTCACTTTTCACGTATCACTTATCACTTTTCACTTTCGTCCGAAAGTACGGACGCAACCACGCTTCCCCCAATAGCGGTTATCCTGAGGCTGCATTGGCAGGCATCCTCAACTGTAGATTTGGAGGTCCGCATTATTATTTCGGACAACTCTTCGACAAACCATATATTGGTGATAATGACCGAGAACTGACGACTGCTGATATGGAAAAAGCCGTCCGAGTGAATCGCACAGCGGAGGTGCTGATGGTAGTCGTGGTTTTGCTTATCACCTTTTTCCTTCCTATTCGCTGATATCTCGAAATAATTTTGTATCTTTGCAGCAGATATGGGAAAGATCATTATTGCAGGCATAGGTCCTGGTAGCAAGGAAGATATCACCCCCGCTGTGCTCGAAGCAGTACGCGAGGCGGATGTTATTGTGGGATATAAGTATTATTTCCAGTTTATCGAACCGTATGTCAAAGAAGGCTGCGAGTGCATCGACACGGGTATGAAGAAAGAGCGTGAGCGGGCAGAACAGGCTTTCGAGTTGGCGAAACAGGGAAAGACCGTTGTGGTGATTTCCTCTGGCGATGCAGGTATTTATGGTATGGCACCGTTGATCTTAGAAATGAAGCAAGCGCATCAGGTGGATGTTGAAATCGAGACACTTCCAGGCATCTCGGCCTTTCAGAAAGCGGCATCATTATTGGGCGCGCCCATCGGCCACGACATGTGCATCATCTCGCTCTCTGACCTGATGACACCTTGGGAGGTGATAGAACGACGGATTAAGGCTGCTGCCGTTGGCGATTTTGTGACGGCTGTCTATAATCCGAAGTCGCATGGACGTTACTGGCAACTCTACCGACTGCAGGAACTGTTTTTGAAATCTCGTTCCAGTGAGACACCTGTAGGCTATGTTCGTCAGGCAGGTCGACCAGAACAGAAAATTAAGGTGACGACTCTCGGTGCTTTCGATCCTGAGGATGTGGATATGTTTACGGTTATCCTTATTGGCAACTCCCAGTCGTATGTCGCTGACGGCAAAATCATCACACCAAGAGGGTATTATGCTTCCTCCCCTAAGTTAGGGGGCTTAGGGCAGCAGATTATGCTGGAGTCTTTCCGAACCATTGAAGGCGAACTTCGCGGGCAGGATTATTCCCTGGGTCACAAATGGGCTTTGCTACACGCTATCCATACCACAGCCGACTTTGATATGGAGAAGATTCTCTATACCGATGAAGATGCCGTAGAGACATTATATCATAAGGTGGCGAACGGTGAGTTGAAAACTATCGTAACCGATGTGACGATGGTGGTGAGTGGTATCCGCAAAGGTGCATTGGAGCGTTTGGGTATTGAAGCCAAATGCTACCTCAGTGACCCACGTGTAGCCGAGATGGCAGCATCACAAGGTATTACCCGTACTCAGGCAGGCATTCGCCTGGCTGTCGAGGAGCATCCTGATGCGCTCTTTGCCTTTGGCAATGCCCCCACGGCACTCATGGAACTCTGCGACCTAATTCGTAAATGCAAGGCGCATCCTGCTGGTATCATTGCTGCTCCCGTTGGCTTTGTGCATGTCAGAGAGTCGAAACACATGGTGAAGCCTTTCAAGGACATTCCTAAGATTATCGTTGAAGGGCGCAAAGGCGGTTCTAACCTCGCTGCTACGCTGTGCAATGCCATCCTGACATTCAACGATGCCGAACAACTCAAACCAGGAAGAGATTTATGAGGTTTATCGTCATAGGCATCACGGACAATCCGAACCCTTGGTTTCCACCTGAGGTGATGGAGATGATTAAGCAGGGTAGGGTGTTCTCTGGTGGTAAGCGCCATCACGGAATAGTAGCACCGTTGTTACCTGAAGATGCGGAGTGGATAGACATCACCGCTCCATTGGATAATGTATTTGAACAGTATCAGATTGTAAATTGTAAATCCATCATTGTCTTCGCTTCTGGCGACCCGCTGTTCTTTGGTTTTGCCAATACCATCAAGCGGAAGATGCCAGAGGCTGAGATTGTGCTCTATCCGTCGTTCAACTCCTTGCAGATGTTGGCACATCGACTGGTGATGCCGTATCATGATATGCGTATCGTCTCACTCACAGGTCGTCCGTGGCCTGAGTTTGACAAGGCACTTATTGAGAGGGTGGAGAAGATAGGTGTGCTGACGGACAAGGAACATACTCCTACTGCCATTGCCCAACGTATGTTGGAGTATGGCTATAACTATTATAAGATGTATGTTGGCGAACATCTGGGTCATCCTACTCTCGAAAAGGTCACGACGCTCTCCCTCGAAGAAGCGGCGAAACGTACCTTCGATAATCCCAACTGCATATTATTAAATGTAGATTGCAGAACTGAGAATGTAGAGTTTGTTACCGCTATAGGATTGGCGGCAGCAAACTCTACACTCTACGCTCTAAACTCTAAACTATACTTTGGTATTCCTGATTCCGAGTTTTCCCTCCTTGATGGTCGTGAGAAGATGATTACTAAGATGCCGATTCGTCTGCTGACGTTGCAGGCGCTGGAGTTGCCCAAAAGGAAAGTTCTATGGGACATTGGCTTTTGTACAGGAAGTGTCTCTATCGAGGCTCGTTTGCAATTCCCACATCTGCATATTGAGGCTTTCGAGATTCGTTCTGAGTGTGAGGTCATCATCCATGAGAACGCCCGAAGATTTGGTGCTCCTGGTATCAACATCCATATCGGTGACTTCCTCGAAACAGACATCACAGCCTTGCCTCATCCTGAAGCTGTCTTTATCGGTGGACATGGAGGTCAACTAAAGGAGATTATCGCGAAGGTATTGACAGTACTGAATGATGATGGCATTATCGTGATGAACAGCGTAAAAGCCCCCAAGGTGTCGACCGATAGTCACAGACTCTGGGACGAGGCTTGCGCAGAACTCGGACTCCGACAGGAGCCTCCCACCAAGATTATACTTAACGAGAACCATCCCATTGAGATACTAAAATGCAGCAGATAGCAGTCATACAAATCAGCGAAGCAGGCAAAGATATTGCCATCACCCTCCAGCGTGAACTTGGTGCCAAGACAATCAGTCGCACTGATGTCGGTAAGCTGTGGAATAAATACGATGCTTTTGTCTTTATCGGTGCTATGGGCATCTGTGTTCGTACCATCGCTCCATATATCAAGGATAAACACGAAGACCCAGCCGTTGTTTGTGTTGATAGTCTTGGACTGCATGCTATCTCCGTCCTCTCAGGGCATATCGGGGGTGCCAACGACTTGGCGCATGAAATAGCAGCTTTGATAGGAGCACGTGAAGTCATTACTACTCAGAGCGACAATGCCGGTTTGTGGGCACTCGACACCTTCGAACAACGCTTCAACTGGTCCATCGCCAGTTTTATTGATGAAGTGCAGGACTGTATCTATAACTTCGTCAATCGTGAGCCAACGGCCCTGTTTATGGATGTTCGCGATGAAGGCACAGATTATCTGGAAGCAACAAAGCCTGAGCACGTTACCATCATCAATGACATCAACGAGGCAGATCCCAAGAAATACAAACTGCTCATCATCGTCTCGCCATACGGCCATCATGCACCTGATAGAATGCTTGAACTCCACTTTGTACCGAAGGTTGGTACGGTGGGTTTCGGACTGGCGCATCATCCTGAGAATTATGAGAGTATCTACGACGAGATTGACGACGCTTTTGCCAGATATGGCTATCTGCCCTGTTCCCATCGCTATTGCACCATCGACGTGAAAGCAGACGAGGAGTTTGTAGATATGTTAGAAAAAGAGTACAATGAGGAGGTGGTATTCTATACGGCTGAGGAACTGGCGTCAGTGGAAGTACCTAATCCTAGTGCTCTTGTAGCCAGTCATGTTGGTACACCCAGCGTCTGCGAGGCAGCGGCTATCCTGGGTTCCAATCATGGTAAACTCATCATCCCCAAGGTGAAAGGTAAGAACTGGACGGCAGCCCTCGCCATCGACTACAAATACCTTCGTGAGCAGAAAGGTCATATCGAGATTGTAGGTGCAGGTCCTGGCGATCCCGACTTAATATCTGTAAGAGGCCGTAAGATGTTGGAGCGTGCCGACCTTATTTTATATGCAGGCTCATTGGTGCCCAAAGCCTTGACAGACTACCATAAGCCTGGTGCCGTCGTGCGCTCTTCTGCTGACATGAACCTCGAAGAACAATGTGCGCTGATGAAGGAGCATTATGACAAGGGACATTTCATCGTCCGATTGCACACAGGCGATCCCTGCATTTTTGGAGCCATTCAGGAACAGATGGCGTTCTTTGATGCCAACAATGTGGACTATCACATCACACCGGGCATCTCGTCGTTCCTCGCCGCTGCAGCCGAGTTGCAGAGCCAATTTACGATTCCTGAGCGTTGCCAGACCATCATTCTCACTCGTGGCGAAGGTCGCACTCCCATGCCTGAGAAAGAGCAACTACATCTGCTTGCCAAGAGCCAGAGTACGATGTGCATCTTCCTCAGCGCTTCCATCGTCGATGATGTGCAGCGCGAACTTCTTCAGGAATATCCCGAGGATACGCCCGTCGCTGCCTGTTATCATCTCACGTGGCCTGATCAGAAGATTTATCGTGGAGTCCTCAAAGGCCTTGCCAAGATTGTCCACGACAACCACCTTTCTCTCACAACGATGCTCGTCATCGGCGAGGCTATCAGTCCTCATGTTATCGGGGATTTGCAATCCCCGAATTCACCGACCTCTCGTCTCTACGACAAGCACTTCACCCACCTTTTCCGCCAAGGCGATGCGTCATGATTTGGTATTTGTGTACACGAGTTCACTTCAGAAGAACGCTGTGCTTTTTTTCATTTTGTTTGGTAATACCAAATATTATCCTTACTTTTGCAGACGTTTATATATGCATAACTAAAATGAACAAAAAACTGTCTATTCTAATAACTATCGCATTGCTTGGCGGTATGAATGTCTCAGCCCAGTTATCCTCCAACAAGGATAAGTTTCTTGGCAATATCATGACTGAACACAATGTAGACTACGGCAAGGAGAAGTTCTACACTCTCTGGAACCAGATCACTCCTGAGAAAGAAGCCAAATGGGATGCTCTGGAGGGTTCCAGTCGTGGCTATTTCATTTTCAGCGGTTCAGACAGGGCCTACAACTATGCGAAGCAACACAATTTCCCTTTTAAGTACAATTGTTTCATCTGTGGAAGACAATACCCTAACTGGCTCAATTCCCTCTCAACGGAAGAACAGTACAAGGCCATAGAGGAACTGATGAATGCCGTCAAGAAACACTATCCAGACCTTCCGCTCATTGATGTAGTGAACGAGGCTTTGCCAGGTCATAATCCTGCACCTTATAAGGATGCCCTCGGCGGTGACGGCAAGACAGGCTATGACTGGATTATTAATGCATTTGAGATGGCTCACGAGCGTTGGCCTGATGCTATCCTTATATATAATGACTATGACACCTTTCAGGGGCAGAGGTCTGAGTTCATCGACCTTGTAAGGACTCTCCGCGATGCCGGTGCTCCTATTGATGCCTATGGATGTCAGTCACACGACCTTACCGACATGAAAGAGTCAGACTTCAAGGCTGCTATGAACGAGATTCAGAATGCCCTGAAGATGCCTATGTATAGCACGGAGTATGACATTGGCACAAGTGATGATGACCTCCAACTTCAGCGTTATAAGGAGCAGATTCCATATATGTGGGAGGCTGACTATGTGGCTGGTATAACCCTTTGGGGATATATCTACGGCAAGACATGGACAACTGATGGTAACTCTGGTATCATCAAGCAGGACGGAAAGGATCGTCCGGCTATGACATGGCTTCGTGAGTATATGGCAAGCGATGCAGCCAAGAATGCCAAGAGCCCGTTCCCTGGAATGGTTAAGGAGGCTTCTGTATATGTTAAGCCTGCGGCTATTGCTGTTACCATGGGTAATGCTGTGTCTGTAACGGTTCGTGCCCATCTGAGGACAAAGACCATAGAGCGTGTGGATCTTTATGTCAATGACAAATTTATGACATCCATGACAGAGGCTCCTTATACTACAGAGTTCACTCCTGAGAATAAGGGAAGAAATATCCTCAAGGCTATTGTCTATGCTACTGACGGCACATCATACGAGCGTCTCTCTGGTGTTACTGCCTACATGCCTGGCGTTACAGGAATCAACGAGATTAATGTCAATGAAGCAAACAGCAACAGGGCAATCTACAACATCTCCGGTCAGCGTGTTGATAAAAACTATAAGGGCGTTACCATCATTAACGGAAAGAAAATGATTAAAAAGTAATAACCTTTTTCAAGATGAGGCAACGCTGTCAGTTATCATCTTACGGTTGTGAATTGTTCGCTGAGGGTGAAGGTCTTTTCGTAACCTTTTGTCTTGACGTTAACGGTTACTTTTACGCTGTCTTTTATTTGCTGGGATACTTTCGCCGTTGCCCCTTTATAACGGATGGTGATGTCTTCAGCGTGACATACGCTGCCCATAAGGAAGGGCAGCATCCATAATAGTATTTTCTTCATGTCATTTCCTGTTATATATTATTAGACGGGAAAAAACAGAAAGGTTTAAAACCCATGGGGATAGGTCTGTCCCATGAGTTTAGAAAAAGATATTAGTAGAATCATTTGGCTGATTCGGTTATTTGTACTATCTTTGCAAGGTATATACCTAATTATATAGAAAAAAGATAGGCAAAGATGAAGGATATTAAGATTGTGGTGGGGGACATCACGAAACTGAAAGTGGATGCCATCGTGAATGCTGCGAACAAGACATTGCTGGGTGGCGGTGGTGTGGATGGGGCCATCCACAGAGCAGCAGGTAGTGGACTGTTGAAAGAGTGTATGACGCTTGGCGGTTGTGAGACGGGGCAAAGCAAGATGACGGATGCCTACAATCTGCCCTGTAAGAAGGTGATACATACCGTTGGTCCGATATGGTATGGTGGAAATCATCACGAAAGGGAACTTCTTG
>JAGCPK010000013.1 GCA_017965725.1 Prevotella sp. | reverse complement strand
TCTGGGATGGGGAAGAGGGCGAGCACCTGTTGGGGATGCTGGAGGAAACTGATGCGACGGAGTTCGTCGTCGGTGATCTCCATGACACCTTCAGAACCGTGCACCTTGACCCATTCCTCGGTGGCATAAACCGCCACAGGCTGATAGCGGCGGAGCAAGTCGCCAACGACCTTAGGTCCTTCAGCCACATAGACACCCTCGCGCTTGCGATATTTCTTCAATTCCAGTTGGCGGATGTACTTAATCTGGTTCTTGCTAATCATTTTTTTTGAATTTGTTTGCAAAGATAGAAATAAATCTTTATCTTTGCAACTAATTTACAAGATAATTGATGAGGCTACGTCCTATTTTCCTAATCTTAACGGCATGTGTGCTCGTACTCCTGATGAGTTCGTGCTCTGCATCGCGCGATCTCCCTGAAGGACAGGTGATGCTCAACAAGGTTTCTGTAGTCACAGACGGGAAGTATCAGGACATCAACACCTCGCAGTTGAAGAACTATGTGCGACAGAAGGGCAACTCGCGTTGGTTCTCAGCAGTGAAGATTCCCCTCGGTGTCTATGCGATGGCAGGCAGCGACAGTAGCAAGTGGATCAACAGGACGCTGAAGTCTATGGGTGAGGCCCCTGTCGTCTATGACACCTTACAGGCCCGTCTCTCGTGTGAGAATCTGCAGATGGCCCTCAAGAACAAAGGTTATCTGGATGCACAGGTGGAACTTTTCACCGACACGAAAGACAAGAAGTTGGATGCTATCTACGTGCTCCATCCTGGTCAACCGTATTACATCCGTCACCTGAGTTATGACATACAGGATCCCGTCATAGCCAAACTCCTGGGGAATAATGTGCGACAGTTGAAGGAAGGTTCGAAACTCGATGTGGAAAATTTGAACCAGGCTCGTTCACGACTGACATCCCTGTTGCAGAATCAGGGTTACTACAGGTTCCATAAGGAGTTTATCAGTTTTCAGATCGACACCCTCAGGGATCAGCGTCTGGCAGACGTCACGTTGCTGTTGCGTCCTTATCGCACCAACAACGTAGCAGACACCCTCCATACGCCATTCCATATCCGTAGTATCACCTACGCCAGCGGCGACCCTCAAGACTCCGTCATCCATCTGCGTCAGCATGTGCTTCGCGAAAATACCTTCTTTGATGAAGGAGATCCTTATTCCGCTGAGGATCTGCAGAACACCTACAACCATTTCGGACGTTTAGGGGCCGTGCGCTACACGAACATCAGTTTTCAGCAGGATCCCGACTCCGCCCTGCTTGACGCGTTGATACAGATTCAGACCAACAAACCCTCGACACTCAGTTTCCAGCCGGAGGGTACGAATACGGCAGGTGATCTTGGTGCTGCTGCCTCGCTGACCTATCAGAACCGCAACCTCTTCCGAGGTTCTGAGACGTTCAGCGTGCAGTTGCGTGGTGCTTATGAGGCCATCAAGGGTTTAGAGGGATACAGCAATCAGGACTTCATCGAGTACAGTGTGGAGAGTCGTCTGAGTTTTCCCAGATTCATCATGCCTTTCTTGAGTCGTGATATCCGTCGCAGTACGATTGCCACCAGTGAGGTGTCGTTGCTCTACGACACGCAGAATCGTCCGGAGTTTCATCGTCGTGTGCTCTCAGCAGGTTGGCGGTATAAGTGGAGACCACAGAACCACCACGACCAGTATCAGTTGGATCTGGTGGATCTGAATTATGTGTTTATGCCTTGGATCAGCGAGACTTTCCGCAGGGAGTATTTGGACAATACGAGCAACTACAATGCTATCCTGCGCTATAACTACGAAGACCTGTTTATCATGAAGATAGGCTTCGGTTATAGTTATAACAATGGACGGATTGCTGTCAAGACGAATCTGGAAACGGCAGGCAACCTGTTGAATGCCAGCAGTCGCCTGTTTGGTGCGGAACGCGATGACAAAGCGCATTACCGTCTTTTCAACATCGCTTACGCGCAGTACGTCAAGGCTGACATTGATTTTACGCGCCAGTTGATTTCCAACTACCGAGATCAATTGGTCTTCCACATAGGTTTGGGTATTGCCTATCCATACGGCAACAGCACGGTGTTGCCTTTTGAGAAGCGTTACTTCTCTGGTGGTGCCAACAGCGTACGTGGATGGAGTGTGCGCAGTTTGGGTCCTGGGCGTTATAAGGATAAGGATGGTAACATCAACTTCATCACGCAGACGGGTGACATGAAACTCGACCTGAATCTGGAGTATCGTACCCATCTGTTCTGGAAGTTTGGCGGGGCCCTGTTTGTCGATGCAGGAAATATCTGGACGCTGCGTGAATACGACGAACAGCCCGGGGGACAGTTCAAGTTCAGTCGTCTGTTGAAGGATTTAGCCGTCAGTTATGGCCTTGGCCTGCGCCTGAATTTCGATTATTTCATCATCCGTTTCGACTTGGGTATGAAAGCCGTAAATCCAGCCTACGAGACAGAAGACGAGGCACATTTCCCCATTACCCATCCAAGACTCGGACGTGATCTGGCCTTCCACTTCGCCGTCGGCCTCCCGTTCTGATTCTCTAATCTTCGCAATTTTTAAGAAAGCCTATGAAAGATAAAAGCCACCCGAAGGTGACTTTTAAAAATGGAGCAGGGTCGATGAAGGCTTACTCCTCTCGGCATTCTCAGCCCCTAAGGCCTCACATGTTTACCGGATAGTCAGAACTTTCATTCTGACGGTGCAAAGATACAAACTAATTCTGAAACTTCCAAGTTTTTTGTATTATTATTCTTTTTTCGCCCCAAAAAGCATTTCTTTCCAAAATTATTTGTACCTTTGCAATTAATAGTATAGCAGAGAGGGAAGATTGTTCCATATTGCTAAAAGATATAAATAGTTTGCTTTTTTTGAGTGACGTATTAAAGGGTATTTACGGTTATGTCTATATTTAGTTGGATATTTGGATCGCAGTCAAAAGAGAATGATTCTGAGGTTTTTAATTCTTCGGAATTATCCCATCTTATGAACTTCGAGAATAATTTAAGAAGATTGCTATCTACTGACATCTATATAGCCCGCCGAGATTATAAACCTCTGTGTGAAAACTATGCTGATATATACCATCAATTTTGCACTTTAAAACAATCAAAAACGCTAGATTATTATTGCTCTCAAAACCATATTGATATACAACGGATTGAGGATTTTCTTTCAAAATTTGACGACCTAAGTAAAAATGAAAGTGCAGAAATCATTACCATTCACAATAAAGAATATTTAGAGAAACATTTGGTCTCTGAAAAGGAATACCTTGATAATATTCTAAAAAGAGTTGATCCTGCAATAAATCTTGATGATGAACAACGTCGTGTGGTGCTTTCTGATGAGGATTATACATTGGTTATTGCTGGTGCTGGTGCCGGTAAGACAACAACAGTTGCAGCAAAAGTCAAATATCTAGTAGAAAAGAAGAAGGTTTCACCAGATCAGATTCTAGTGATCTCGTTTACAAATAAGGCAGTGGGTGAGTTGCGCTCTAAAATCAATAAAGCTTTGAAGATAGATTGTCCTGTGACGACTTTCCATAAAACAGGTTATGCAATACTTCGGCGTGAAGATGAAGAACGTAAACTAATAGTTGATGGTGGCTTTATGTTCAATGTCATTAGCAATTATTTGAAAGGTAATATTTTGGAAAATCCGGAGTTGGTTGATAAGTTGATACTATTCTTTGGTAGTTACTTTGATGCTCCGTATGAAGGTGATGACCTTAACACTTTCTTCAACTATATCGCAAAAGCAGATTTCTCCACACTTCGTGGAAATATGAGTGAGTATACAGAAGAAATCATTAATAAGCGAACGGGAAACAAAGTAACGATTGCACGTGAGACACTTCGATCTTCACAAGAAGTAAGAATTGCAAATTTCCTTTATTTGAATAATATTGAATATGTGTACGAAAAGCCATATCCTTTCAACATCCTCTATTCTCATAAGCCATATACTCCTGACTTTACTATAACGCAGGGCGAAAAGATTGCATATATTGAACATTTTGGTATTACAGAGGATGGTGAGAACAACAGGTACACCTTAGAAGAACTTGAACGATACAAGAAGGCTGTAAATGACAAAGTCTTGTTGCACCGTAAACACAAAACAGATTTATTATTTACTTTTTCGCGATACAATGACGGTCGCGACTTATTGGAGCACCTGAATGAGCAGTTGATAGAGCATGGATTTAAGCTGCAAGAAAGACCTGCAAAAGAAGTCTTTGAAAAAATCGTCAATACAGAAGAAAATCGTTACATTGCAAATTTGGTAAAACTGATTTGCACATTCATTCAGAATTTTAAAACCAATGGCTATTCATTTGAACAGTTTGATAGTTTTAGGTATAAGTCAAATAACGTTAGGACAAAATTGTTCCTTGATATTTGTGAACAATGCTATCATGAGTATTCCAAACGTTTAAAAGAGAAGAATGCGATTGACTTCGAGGACATGATCAATGATTCTGCAAAAATAATCCATGAACAAGAAATTAGTGGCAAGAAACTAGATTTCAAATATATTATTGTCGATGAGTATCAAGATATTTCTAGGCAACGCTTTAATCTAACCAAAGAACTAAGCAATCTTTGTAATGCCAAGATTATTGCAGTGGGTGATGATTGGCAGTCAATTTATGCTTATGCAGGTTCTGACATAACTCTGTTTACTCATTTCAAGGAAGCGTTTGGTTATGGTCTGGAACTCAGTATTACCAAGACATATCGAAATGCTCAGGAAGTAATAGATATAGCAGGAGGTTTTATTCAAAAGAATAATTCTCAAATAAGGAAAGCCCTTGTTTCTCCGAAGCATATTAAGAGTCCCGTAATAATTGAAACTTATACCGAAGAAGTTGATAGAAAACAATATGAGGGCAAGGGCGGAAAGTATTTCTTGATAGGCAAAACGGTAGAGAATGTTATTAAGCACATTTTGCAAGAGAATCCCAATTCGTCAATTCTGCTTTTGGGAAGATATGGTTTTGATGCCTATAATTTAGGCCGTTCATCAGATTTCGTATATGATGAGAAAACGGGGAATCTTTACTCAAAGACTTTTGAAAATAAACCAATTGAATTTATGACGGTACATCGTGCCAAAGGTCTTGGCTATGATAATGTCATTATTATCAATGCTCGTAACGAGGTTTATGGATTCCCTTCGCAGGTACAAGAAGATCCGGTGTTAAAGTTCGTTGTGAAGGATGATCATTCTATTGAGTATGCAGAAGAACGGAGGCTGTTCTATGTTGCATTGACAAGAACAAAGAACCGAGTATATATAGTTGCTCCCCATGAGCATCCTTCTGAATTCGTAATAGAACTGCTAAATGATTACTCTTCAAATATTGTAGTACACGGAGACTTGGTCGTCGATGAAACAACGGATAATAAGATTGTTCAGAGATGTCCGATTTGTGGTTATCCTTTGCAGTTAAGATATAAGAAAGCATATGGATTAAAATTGTGGATATGTTCAAATGAACCAGAAATATGTGACTTTATGACCAACAATCTCAAAGGTGGTATTTTGCCAATAATGAAATGCGACAAGTGTCGTGATGGATATATGATAGTTAAAGAAGGAAAGGGACTGCCATTCCTTGGTTGTACCAACTATTATAGCGATGGCTCTGGTTGCAATAATATGATATCGCGAGACAATTATGTTAGACTATATAGAAAAAATGAATTTCTTGACGGATAGGGGAGATATGTAATCCAGAGTGACGGTTCTGAGTAACATGAAGACAGGTCGATGTTATACTTCCTGACAATTTTCTGGGGGCACAAGCCCCCTTTTTCGACGTTTATACCATATCCACCGGGGTAAAACCCGCCCTGAATCTCGGGCAAGGCTTACCCCATCGGGGGAAAGTCCCAACCAAATCTCAGGCATAAAATTCCCACCGGGGTAAAGTACAAACTGAATTTTGGGCAAGGTTTACCCCGCTGGGGGAAAGTATGAATCAGATCTTAGGCATAAAATTCCCACCGGGGTAAAGTGTAAACTGGATCTAGGGGAAGGTTTACCCCACCGGGGGAAAGTCCAAACCAAATCCAGGGCAGACTTTTGCACGGGGTGCAGAAACGTGCCTCAGTTTTGGGGGAAGATTTTGCAGGGGTTGCATAAATGTGTCCCAGTTTTGGGACAGACTTTTGCAACTCTGTGGAGAACGGTTTCCGTTCTGACTTTGATAATTCTGCAAACAATCATTAAATAATAAAAAATAACTCATATCTTGGCATTTTTTCTTTGGTGTTGATGCATTTTTTGTTTACTTTTGCACAAAATAATAACATTAAAATGCTGAAGTTTATATCGTTTGGCAGCGGTAGCAGCGGTAATTGCTATTACTTAGGCACCGCCACAGACGGATTATTGATAGACATAGGAGTAGGTATAAGAACGCTTAAGAAGCACGCAAGAGATTACGGCATCAACCTCGGTTCGGCGCATCGTATCCTTATCACGCACGACCATGCAGACCATATCAAGTCGGTGGGAGCGTTCAGTTACGACTACAACGTGCCGGTCTATGCCACAGAGAAAGTTCATGAGGGCATCGACCACAACTATTGTGTGCAGAGGAAAGTCGCCACAGAAATGAAGCGGTTTGTGGAGCCGGGGTTGACCATGCAGATGGGCGACTTTACTGTCACGCCTTTTGCTGTGCCTCATGATGCCAACGAGAACGTGGGTTATCAGATCGAGGCGGAGGGCGTCACCTTTGTGCTGATGACGGATGTTGGCAGCGTGACGGACGAGATGAAGGAGCGCATCGGGATGGCGGAGTATCTGGTGATAGAAGCCAACCACGACGTGGAGATGCTGAAGGGCGGTCCTTACCCTCAGTATCTGAAGGAACGCATCAGCAGTCCGAGCGGACACTTGTCGAATACGGAATGTGGCAGGGTGCTGGCAGAGAATATGACGGAGCGGTTGAAGCATGTCTGGCTGTGTCACCTCAGTGAGGAGAACAATCACCCGGAGTTGGCACGTAAGACGGTAGATGTCACGTTGCGCAGTTATGGTATCATCCCTGGGAAGGATATTGAACTGGATGTGTTGAAGCGGAAATTACCCTGTGGAACCTACGAATTAGGATGAAAAAGTACGGATTTGTTGCTTTTTTGCGCAAAAAACTTACGAAATGTTTGTTTGTTTCACCAGAAAGTTATAACTTTGCACCCGATTTCATACAAAAGCATAGATATGAAGAAGAAAAATCTACTTAACGGCCTTATTATTATTCGACTGCAGGGAGCAGTCGGAAGTGACAAGGCGTATATATATTAATAAGGTGTAAGCAAACGAAACAATATAGAGCCCTTCTCACTTCCGAGTGTGAAGGGCTTTTTGATTAAAGGTATAAAGGTGAAAAAGTAAAAAGGTGAAAATAGATATGAACGACAGATTGTATATTTTCGACACAACGCTCCGCGACGGAGAACAGGTACCCGGATGTCAGTTGAACACCGTAGAGAAGATTCAGGTGGCAAAGGCACTGGAGCAACTTGGCGTGGATGTGATCGAAGCAGGATTTCCAGTCTCCAGTCCCGGAGACTTCAACTCGGTGATTGAGATATCGAAGGCGGTGACGTGGCCCGTCATCTGTGCGCTGACACGTGCTGTGGAGCATGACATCGACGTGGCCTTCGAGGCACTGCAATATGCCAAGCACAAACGTATCCACACAGGTATTGGCACCAGCGACGAGCATATCCTGTATAAGTTTAACTCCACCCGCGAGGAGATCCTCGAGCGGGCAGTCGCTGCCACGAAGTATGCCAAGCGGTTTGTGGATGATGTGGAGTTCTACTGTGAGGATGCCGGACGTACGGACAATGAATATCTGGCGCAGGTGGTGGAGGCTGTCATCAAGGCCGGTGCCACAGTAGTAAACATCCCCGACACGACGGGCTACTGTCTGCCGCAGGAGTATTTCGAGAAGATCAAGTACCTGAAGGAACATGTCGATGGCATCGACAAGGCCATCATCTCCACACACTGCCACAACGACCTGGGTATGGCGACAGCGAATACCCTGAACGGTGTGATGGCTGGAGCCCGTCAGGTGGAGGTGACCATCAACGGCATCGGTGAACGGGCTGGTAATACCTCTCTTGAGGAAATCGCCATGATCCTGAAATGCCACAAGGGTCTCGGTATCGACACGAACATCAACACGACGAAGATCTATCCGACGAGTCGTATGGTGTCGTCGTTGATGAATATGCCCGTACAGCCGAATAAGGCCATTGTGGGTCGTAACGCCTTTGCACACTCCAGCGGCATCCATCAGGACGGCGTGCTGAAGAACGTGCATACCTACGAGATCATGGACCCGAAGGATGTGGGTATCGACGACAACAGCATCGTGCTGACAGCCCGCAGCGGAAGGGCTGCCCTGAAGCACCGTCTGCATGTGAACGGCGTGGATCTGGACGATCAGAAACTGGATAAGATCTATGAGAAGTTCCTGGTATTGGCAGACCAGAAGAAGGAGGTGGGCGATGCTGATGTGATGATGCTGGCAGGTGCCGACACTTCGGACACCCGTGCCGTGCGTCTCGACTTCCTG
>JAGCPK010000155.1 GCA_017965725.1 Prevotella sp. | reverse complement strand
TGGATTGCCTTCGTAGGCTATCTTGCGGGTATCCTCATCTACTGGCTCGAACGCACGCTGTTCTTCTAAAAGAGACATAAGATGGGGGCTAAAGTCTATACCCATCATGACAAAAATTGCAGCGAATAATAACTAAAATGACAAATAATGATGAGAAAGATTACCTTTCTATTGATGCTTGTCTGTCTGATGGTGAATGTCAGCGCACAGACATTCAAGACCACGGCTATCGGTGGTATCGAACTAGAGTTCAGCATCCTGAAGGAGTTTGCTGGTGAGGTGGCCTTGGTCTCGGGTAAGAACATGGGCGCAGCAAAAATGGAGATCCCTTCTTCTGTCTTCTATAATGGTACGGAATATCAGGTGACTGTCTTGGCGAAGTACTCACTGAAGGACTGTGACGAGAAGTTGCGTGAACTAATCTTCCCCAATTCTATTCGTGAAATAGAAGGGGCGTTGTTCGTCAACACCTCGACAGAATCGGTTGCCGGCACAATCGCCGTCAAATATTTCACCTTAGGCTTAGGAGGGTCGGTGAAGCGGGAGAGTAAACTGAATAAGGTGGAACTGGCTAACTTGCAGATCAGTAAGAATACTAAGATTATTGGTGAAAATGCATTCCTGACTTTCTATAACCTTGTGAAGAAGACAAAGAAGACACCCCTCAAGGCTCATATCAGTGAGTTGCCAGACATCATCACTCCAGAGACCGCAGAGCACTATGGTCTGTCACAGGCTTATGTGAAAGAGTATTGGGACAAGGGCGGTGGCGTCGTAGCCCTCTCTGGCAAAAATGACAATCCTGTTCCATCTTCCAAGCCTACTCATTCTCCGACTCCTGTGATGACCGGCCTCTCGGATGTTGATACAGAGATTCCTAAGATGCCAGAGACGAACAAGAACACCTTCGCCATCATTATTGCTAACGAGGTCTATCAGCGCGAGGCCAAGGTGGATTTCGCCAACAACGACGGACGGGCATTTAGAAACTATTGCAAGAATCTGCTTGGCATACCTGAAACAAATATACATTTTGTAGAGAATGCCACGTATAACAACATCCTAAATGAACTTGACTGGCTCACGGAGGTATGCGAGGCATACAAAGGCAATGTCAATGTCATCATATACTATGCAGGACATGGAATACCCGATGAGGCTACAGGTCAGTCATATCTGCTTCCTGTCGATGGCAACGGACAAAATATTAAGACTTGTATTGCACTTAACGACTTTTACAAAACCATTGGAGAGATGAAATCCGAACGCGCCACCGTGTTCCTTGACGCATGTTTCAGTGGAGCCAAACGCGACGGTCAGATGCAGTCATCAGCAAGGGGAGTGGCCATCAAGGCGAAGGCTCCTACTCCGAAAGGAAAGTTATTAGTGGTGTCTGCTGCAAGTGGTAACGAAACGGCCTATTCTTATAAGGAGAAAGGTCATGGCCTTTTCACCTATTTCCTTTTGAAGAGGCTGAAGGAGAGTAAGGGCAGTGTCACTATGGGAGAACTGACAGACTACATAAGCGAGCAGGTTAGCCAGCATTCCATCGTGGTGAATGGCAAGAGCCAAAAACCAAGTGTCACCCCCTCAACCACACTGGGTCAGACCTGGCGTAGCATGAAACTCAAGTAACATTACCTGTGGTTACAATCTCCGTGGCGACCTTTTTCGTCAGGGTGATGAACTCAGGGATGGAGAGTTGTTCGGGACGACGGGTCATCATGGGGTCATCAAAGAAACTTTCCGGAGCCGGATGGACGGTATCGAATAATTGGCGGAGGGAGACACGGAGCATCTTACGACGCTGGTTGAACGTCGCCTTAACAATACGACGGAAAAGTTTCTCGTCGCAGCCAAGATCCGTCACGTCATTGCGAGTCATACGGATGACAGCACTCTGTACTTTGGGAGGAGGATTGAAGACACCTGGTTCAACTGTAAAAAGATATTCGACATTGTACCATGCCTGAATTAAGACGGAGAGAATACCGTACTGCTTTTTGCCTGGCTGGGATGCCATACGGACAGCCACCTCATGCTGGATCATTCCCGTACAACAGGGGATCAAGTCTTTGTTGTCAAGCATCTTGAAAAATATCTGCGAGGAGATGTCGTAGGGGTAGTTGCCTGTGAGTACAAATTGCTGTCCGTCGAAGACCTCGTTCAAATCCATCCGAAGGAAGTCGCCACCTATTATATTATTATCAAGGCGGGGGAAGTTCTCGCGGAGATACGCTACACTCTCGCGGTCTATCTCCACCACTTTCAACGGACGGGACTTCTCTACAAGATACTGCGTCATCACCCCCATACCCGGGCCAACCTCTAATACAGGCAGTTCCCCATACGGCTCATCCACCGTATCGGCAATACGCTTGGCGATATTCAAGTCAGTCAGGAAATGCTGACCAAGATTCTTTTTCGGTCTTACTTGCTTCATTTCGGGGACAAAGATACAAAATAATTCTTAATTCTTAATTCTTAATTCATAATTATTTTGTACCTTTGCACCAATGGAAACGAAAAGCATACTCGAAAACGTTGCAAAGATTGTGCTACCCTTCATCCTGGGTGGTGCCATCCTTTGGTGGATGTACCGAGGTGAGGATTTCTCTGTCATCAGTCATGTGCTGACGGAAGAGATGGACTGGACATGGATGCTGTTGTCGTTTCCTTTCGGCATCTTAGCGCAGATGTTCCGTGGCTGGCGCTGGAAACAGACGTTGGATCCCATCGATGACCTGTCGCCAAGCACAACCGAGCAACCGTCTTCTGGCAAGAATATCAGAGCCCGCAGTACCACCTGCATTCATGCCGTTTTCATCTCGTATGCTGCCAGTCTGGTGATTCCGCGTATCGGGGAGTTCTCCCGGTGTGCCGTGCTAAAACGATACGACGGAGCGTCGTTCAGTAAGGCATTAGGTACGGTTGTGACAGAACGGGCTGTCGATACGCTGATTGTGATGCTCTACTCAGGCATCATCCTGTTGATAGAAATGAGTATCTTCGGTACCTTCTTCAAGAAGACAGGAACCTCACTTGATCGTATCTTAGAAGGTTTTTCACTGACGGGCTGGCTGGTGACGGCCATCTGCGGCATCGCAGTTCTTATCCTGCTGCATCTGTTGCTGAAGAACTTCTCTATATATAATAAGGTAAAGATGACGCTAAGTGGTATTTGGGAGGGGGTACTCTCGTTGCGAGGCATCAAGAACCTGCAGCTCTACCTCTTTTTCTCCGTCGGCATCTGGGTGATGTACTTCCTGCATTACTACCTCACCTTCTTCTGTTTTGACTTTACAGCAAACCTCGGTATCGGTTGTGCACTGGTATCTTTTGTGGTAGCCAACTTTGCCGTCATCGTACCCACTCCGAATGGTGCAGGGCCGTGGCACTTTGCCATCAAGACAATGCTAATTCTCTACGGTGTCGCCGACGAACAGGCCCTTTGGTTCGTACTCATCGTACATTCCGTACAGACACTGTTGGTGATTGTCCTCGGCATCTATGCCTGGGCCGCCCTCTCTTTTACAAAACGTATAAACCCCAAAACGACATAACTATGAGTGAAATTAAGAATCTGAACCCAGTGTGCATCTGGAAGAACTTTTATGCACTGACACAAGTACCGCGCCCCAGCGGACATCTGGAAAAAATTCAGCAGTTCCTGCTCGACTTCGCCAAGGAGGCAGGTGTCGAGGCTTTCAAGGATCCTGCCGACAACATCGTGATGCGTAAACCCGCCTCTCCAGGCATGGAGAACAAGAAGGGTGTCATCCTACAGGCTCATATGGACATGGTGCCACAAAAGACTCCCGAGAGTACCCATAACTTCGAGACCGATCCCATCCAACCCTGGATTGACGGTGAGTGGGTGAAGGCCAAGGGCACAACCCTCGGTGCAGACAATGGTCTGGGTGTTGCCTCTATCATGTCTATCATGGAGGACAGGACCTTGAAGCACGGTCCTATCGAGGCCCTAATTACTGCCGACGAAGAGACGGGCATGTTTGGTGCTAACGGACTGCCTGAGGGCGAGTTGAACGGCGATATCCTGTTGAACCTCGACTCAGAGCACTGGGGCAAATTCGTCATCGGTTCTGCCGGTGGTATCAACATCACCGCTACCCTCGACTATCAGGAGGCTGAGACTGATCCTGAGGATGCTGCAGTGAAAGTGACGGTGAAAGGTCTGCGCGGCGGGCACTCTGGCTTGGAGATCCACGAGGGTCGTGCCAATGCCAATAAACTATTGGTACGCCTCGTCCGTGAGGCCATCGAAGAGTGTGAGGCTCGCCTAGCATCATGGCAGGGAGGTAACATGCGCAACGCCATCCCATTTAAGGCAGAAGCCGTGCTGACATTGCCGAAAGAGAATGTTGCTGCACTGAAGGAACTCGCCGCCGACTGGCTCGAGGACTTCACCGATGAATACAAAGGTATCGAGAGCGACATCGAAGTCATCTGTGAGGATGTGGAAACCCCGAAAAAGGAGGTGCCTGTGGAGATTCAAGACAACCTCATCAACGCCATCTATGGCTGCCACGATGGTGTCATCCGTATGATCCCCTCCTACCCCAGT
>JAGCPK010000154.1 GCA_017965725.1 Prevotella sp. | reverse complement strand
TTCATCTAGCCATCGAGGCCTGACAAGACTATTTCCGATTTAACCTGCGCCGCTTGACCTTTGGATTCGGAACAACATCCTCGGAGCGACGTCTCGTTCTCTCGCCTGGCAAGAGAATTAAGCTAGCAATCTACTGTACTTCGATTAAGCAGCGAGAGCATACTCATTGTTGCCAATTAATTTTTCGACCGACTTGATTATGGAGAACACAGTCTTCACTCCGCGTGCTTACGTACCATCTCGACTTGCCGTCAAATCCAGTCACCCCCGGACATAAATGTCGTAATCGGGTGCAAATATAACAAGTTTTTGACAAATTAACAAGATTTTTGAGAAAATTGTTGTATTTTTGCACGCAAAAAACAATAAATTCGCCTTTGGAGGGTTATATTATAAAATATGTACGCGAAATCCAAACAAATAAATATGATGAAAAGACTATCATCTCTTATTATTTCTATGATGCTGGCCGCAACAGCTGGTTGGGCACAGTCTGGAATGACCGACAATCAAGTAATGGACTATGTCGTCGAACAGAATGCAAAGGGCGTATCGCGCCAGCAGATGGTCACACAATTAATGCAGCGTGGCGTCACCATCGACCAGATCCGGCGTATCCAGCAGAAGTACCAGAGACAGATCAAGAACGGATCCTTAGGTGGAGAAGACATCACGGCTGGCTCACAAAGTGTGAAGAACCGCATGAGAGAGGCCAACGGAGAGGTCAAGCAGGAAAGGCAGAAGCGTGAAAAGAGAAACGTTTCTCAATTCCGCAAAAAAGACGGTAAGCCTAGGACAAAGAAAAACACCTATGATGAGAACGACGAGCAATTCGTGGAGATGGACGAGGCCATGGACTTCATGATGCCCGACTCGCTGAAATATATATACGAGGAAGAAGAGGAGACAGAACCGAAACGAAAGATTTTCGGACATGACATCTTCAACAACAAGAACCTGACGTTCGAAAGCAGCATGAACCTCGCTACACCACAGAACTATCGTCTCGGCCCTGGTGATGTGGTCAATGTCGATATTTGGGGTGCCTCGCAACAAAGTGTCAGCGAGACCATCTCCCCCGATGGCACCATTACCATTGAAGGCGTGGGTGTCATCTCGTTGGGAGGCTTGTCAGTCAAACAAGCCAAGTCCAGACTCAGAAGCGTACTCGGTCCCAGATATCAGAACTCAAGTATCGACCTGACTCTCGGACAGACACGTACGATTACCATCAGCGTCATAGGAGAAGTGATGATGCCTGGAACATACACCATGTCGGCATTCGCCACCGTCTATAACGCGCTCTATATGGCTGGTGGACCTAACGAGATTGGAACGCTGAGAAACGTGCAGGTGTATCGTGACGGACGCCTCCTTTCAAAGGTCGATGTCTATGATTTCCTGCTCAACGGCAAGTTGACGGGCGACGTACGACTACAAGATAACGACATCATCACCGTGAGCCCCTATGAGGCTCTAGTAAACATCACGGGTAAGGTGAAACGCCCGATGTTCTATGAGATGAAGAAAACGGAAAGCGCCGCTACCCTGCTCCGCTATGCGGGCGGATTCACTGGCGATGCTTATACAAAAGCCATCCGTGTGAACCGCAAGGCTGGTCAGAAATACTCCGTCTTCAGCGTTGGAGAGTTTGATCTCAACGACTTCAAACTGATGGACGAGGATTCCGTATCCGTCGATTCCACCCTCAACCGCTATCAGAACATGGCGGAGGTGAAGGGAGCCGTGTTCCGCCCAGGCATGTACCATGTGGGGGGAAACATTTGTACCGTGAAGTCACTCATCGAGGCAGCAGACGGACTGACAGAAAACGCCGTCAGCAATCATGCCGTGATGCACCGTATGCAGGCTGACCGCACCCTGAAGATGCAGAGTATTGACATCAAGGGCATCCTTGAAGGCACCGTACCCGATGTGGAACTGAAGAACGAGGACGTGCTTTATATCGCCAGTCGCGAAGAAGAGAAACTAGACCAAACCATCACCATACACGGAGAGGTGAACTACCCTGGTATCTATAGGTACGCCGCAAATGAGACCGTCGAAGACTTGGTATTACAGGCTGGTGGTCTGACCAATGCCGCCTCACTCGCAAAGGTGGACGTGGCACGTCGCATCATCGATCCCGATGCTACAGAAGCAGGCGACACACTGGCTTTCACCTATAGTTTCAAACTAAACCCCGATTTCACCATCCCACAAGGAGAGTCACCTTTCACCCTTCAGCCATACGATGAAGTATATATCCGCCGCAGCCCGAACTACATCGAACAGCAGAATATAACCGTTGAGGGCGAGGTGCAATTCAAGGGCGACTATACGCTGACAAACAGTAACCAGCGCCTCAGCGACATCATCAAACAGGCTGGTGGCATCACCAAACATGCTTATCCTGAAGGAGCCAAGTTGCTGCGCCGAATGACTCAAGAAGAACAGGAGATGATGACGACGATGCTCCGCACAGCCCAAAGAAACTCTGGAAATGACTCTATCGATGTGAGCAAACTTGTCACTATGAGTACATACCCTGTAGCCATTGAGCTTGACAAGGCTCTCAGGAATCCAGGCAGTGATGATGACCCCATACTCCGTGAAGGTGACCGCATCGTAGTTCCTAAATACACCAGTACCGTCAGCATCAACGGTGAAGTGCTCTATCCGAATACCGTCCGCTACATGGCAGGCAAAGATGCCGACTACTACATCGAACTTGCTGGAGGTACCACCACCACTGCCAAGAAAAGTAAAACCATTATTATTTATATGAATGGTATGGTGGCTAAGGCAGACCGGAAACACAAGCCACGACCCGGCTGTCAGATCGTGGTACCAACCAAACATGCCCGCCGCCAACTCACACTACCGGAAATCATCAGCATGGGTACAAGTTTCGCCTCACTCACCACGATGATTGCCACCATTGCTAACCTCACAAAGTAAAGGAGTATGAATAAAAATATAGATTTCAAAAAAATATGGTCAACACTGTGGAATAGAAAGCCCTTGTTTTTCAAGGTCTGGGGCATAACATTTGTACTTTCATGCCTGTGGATTTTACCACAGCCCCGATACTATACAACAGAGGTTTCTGTTGCCCCAGAATCAGCAGAGGCAAAAGATGTGGGTAGTTTAGCCTCTTTAGCCTCCAATTTTGGAGTAAACATCGGCAACGGCTCTTCTGATGCCATCTATCCTCAACTCTACCCTGATCTTTTTGAGTCAACCAAATTTATTGTAGGTCTTCTGGATATCAAGGTGAAAACCATGGACGGCGAAGTGGAAACCGACTATTTCACTTACATGAAAGAACATCAGAAGAAAAACATTCTCCTATTGCCTTTCCTACCCATAAAGAGATGGGTTACATCCCTCTTTGCCGATCAGGAAGAAGAAATCCCCGGTAAGGACGGCAAGAGGTTTGATCCTTTCGAGTTATCTCGAACTACTACTGGCATCATAGAAAAAATACAAAAGAACATCCAGTGTACCTACAGCCGTACTACCGATGTCATTACGATTGAAGTAACCGATCAGGATCCGTTGGTCTGCGCCTTACTTGCCGACAGTATCAAGCAACACCTTCAAGATTTTGTCACAGATTACCGCACTAAGAAATCACGCATCGACCTGGAATATTACAATAAACTGACGACAGAGGCTAAGGCCAATTACGATAAGGCGCGTTTAAAATATGCCGCCTTCTCAGATGCCAGTACGAATGTGTCGTTGAGAAGTGTTGAACTGAAGATGCAGGACATGGAAAACGACATGCAGGCAAAATACAACGTCTATACAGCCATGAGCACTCGTCTTGAGGAGGCCATGGCCAAAGTGCAGGAAAACACACCTGCCTTCACAGAGTTGAAAAATGCCACCGTACCCATTAAACCGGCTGGTCCTAAACGTATGATCTTTGTCGCTATAATGCTATTCCTGGCAACATGCGGCACAATTTGCCATCTATTCCGCAAAGAGCTGAAAGAATGGTTCTAATATTATAACGGCGCATGGTCATCCCGCAACAGAAAAGACAGGTCGTCATGCTTTATGCCTCCACACTCATGGGGGTATTCATGGGGGTCTTATGTTCCATCGTAAACACACGTTTTCTGAATCCTGCAGAATATGGTGACGTTCGATATGTTCAGAATATCATCAACTTTGTAACCACGTTTCTGCTCTTTGGATATTTCCTATCGGGTGCCAGACTGATGGCACTCTCGGATGACCGAAACTATGTGGCCCGCGTAAAAGGCATGATGATTATTATTCTGGTCGGAGCATGTTCTTTGCTGTGCATGGCAATGCCTGTGAGTTATTTCCTACATAGTGATCAGCCTCAGGTGGCATGGCTTTTCATATTATCGATGCCGGTATGTTTCTATCCGCTGTTCCAGAACTATATTGACCAGACTGCCCAGGGGGACAACCAGATTGGTTTACTTTCACTGGCAAGGCTCCTACCTCATCTCATCTACGTACCTATCGGCTATGCTATCTACTCCATGTTTGGTGCAACCTCTGAGAGAATGGTACTCCTGCAATGGGGTACCTATTCGGCTATTTACCTGGTTATCATCATTGCCACCAAGCCATTGTTCCATCAGCTGAAACCTATCTGGAAAAAACTCAACGAGGAAAATAGAAAATATGGGTTACAACTATATATTGGTTCACTGGTGATGGTTTCGACCAACTACTTGGCGGGCATCTCTTTGGGCTATTTCAATGAAGACAATACTGAGGTGGGCTTTTATACATTGGCTCTCACTGTCACCTCGCCATTGGCTGCCCTACCTGCTATTGTGGGAACCACATATTTCAAAAAGTTTGCCACCCAACCTGCCATTCCTAAGAAAGTAATAATAGTCACCGTGGGACTGACCATCACCACATGCATCATCTTTATTCTGCTAATACGCCCAGTGGTGGAATTTCTTTATACTGACCGCTATGCCATCGTAGGCACATACGCCTCTATTTTGTCTGTGGGTTTCTGTATTCATGGTTTGGGGGATATGTTCAACCGATATCTCTGTTCACATGGACAAGGGGTTTCTGTGCGCAACGCAAGCATTGCCAATGGGGTGTTCAGACTGTTGGGGTACACTCTTCTAGTATGGCTTTTCAATACTAAAGGCGCTATTGCAACATCCATTCTCTGTGATACAGTATATTTTTCGTGCTTAATTTACTATTATGTCAGATTCACTAAACATGTAGCCAATGGATAACTACCGACTTATTATATTTGGTGACGACTGGGATGTGTATCTGACAGCTTATAAAGAATTGATAGACGACCCCAAGATATCGTATATTCCAACCTTCAGACCAAAAGGCTGGACGGGACAATTACAGCGCATTCAGTTTAACCCAAAACTAAATAACATCATCACAATTCCATTCAAGGAGAAGTGGAATCCACTTTACCTTCGCCACATTAAAAAGGAGGAGCAGCCCTGTTTCCTTATTTTAGACAAATGGCTTCGAATGGAAGGCGGCATCAGACTGCTCCCGTATCTAAGAAAGCACTATCCAAAAGCGCCAATAGTCTGTTATGCACAAGACTTAATTGAAACAATTATAGATGTTTATTCACATAAACAAATTGATGTAGATTACTTCAAGCAACATGCAAACCTCTTCATTAGTTACGATGCCATAGATGCCAAGAAACATGGACTACTATATCACCCGACTGTTTTCTCTGTCATCCCTCAAAGTCTCAGCAATCATGACATAAAATACGATTTGTATTTCCTCGGACGTGATAAAGGGCGTCTGCCTCTATTGATTAATCTCTGCAAAGAGGCTAAAAACAGGGGAATCAAATGCAAAATGGTGATGATTGAAGTCCCAGAGAAGAAACGTATTGCTGGCGAGGGTTTTTTTTATATCGATAAATCTATCTCATATCATGAGAATTTGGAAAATTGTGCTGCAAGCAACTGCATTATTGAGTTACTGCAACACAATGCCCAGAGTCCTACTCTACGGACATGGGAAGCCATTGCCATGAACAAGAAACTGGTGACCAACAATACCAGCATCCGTAGTACTGAGGTATATGATGAGCGTTATATTTCCATTTTCAACGATGAAAAGACAATCAACTGGGATTTCATTTCCTCTGCTAACGCATTTTCAGGCCAGAAGAATCCCTATCAAGAAATAATAAAACCCGAAACACTCATAAGATTTATTGAAAACAAGTTGCAAATACAAATAGAACGTTCATGAGCATTTTCTATCTCATATTCATATTAATGACAGCCTACTTCTCTTTTCGCTATGACAGCGTAGAGGAATATGATAGTCACAAGCAGCATCGTTTGTGGCTCATGTGCGGCTATTTAATATGTCTGACGGGTTTTAGTTACGGGTTAGGAGGTGACAAATTCACTTATATGGAAGAATTTGAGCAATATCCTTCTGACCTTTCTGAAGCAGGAGATTTTATCTGGCTACAATTTATGCTGAAAGGTCAAATGCCCTTCTGGACGCTCATCAACATGTGTGGTAAGGCTGTCTTCCATTCTTTCTATTTCGTACAATTAGCACAGAGTGCAGCAATTAACACTGCCGTTTGCTACATTGTCAGTAAATACACCCACAGATACTTTCTATTCCTGCTTGTCTATTTCTTTACCCTACAATACTTTGTCTTTAATACAGAAGTCATGCGAGAAGGTTTTGCCATGGCTTTTGCACTCATTGGAATGCACAACTGGATAAATGGCAAAAAGTGGATATATTTTCTCATGTTACCGATAGCATTACTTTTCCATATTTCTGCTGCTATTATGCTACTTTTTCCATTAGTACGCTTTCGCATATCCTGGATAACATTGATGATTGCCTTCTTTATAGCATTTTGTATCTGGCTGTTAAGCGACCTCGTCCTTGGGAAGATTATGTTAGCTGTCCTTGGAGGTATGGGTGCTATGGTGGAGAAGATTCTGTTTTATTCTATTCAGGCAAGTACCATTTTCGGATTTTTGCGATCTGCCATCACCTATCTTATTTTCCCATTTGTCATCATGTATTCCGTCACGTCTCAGGAAACATCCGAGGGACAACGAAAACACAAGGAGAAGATGATTTCATTCATGGTTGCGCTGGGCATTCTTGCCAGTTCATTGGCAGGCTTCAATCGCCTCTACAACTATGTTCAGATATTCTATCTAATTATGTTGGCTGACTTTTTATATATGCTGTTTCGTGTCAAGAATCATTTAATTATCAGAATGGGAGTATTAGCCGGAACGTTATTCCTCTTGCTGCTTAGATACATGACACCATACCAGTCAACAAAAACCCACTTTTACGATTTCTTCTATCCCTATACTTGCATTCTCCACGAAGACAAAAGTGTCTATATACGTGAAATAGCTCATCAAGAGGCTGTTATGGCAGAGGAAAGTGATAACAACGTACGTGAAATTGAATAATTCTATTATATGCATATACTGATTTCAGCCCAATCATATCCATCGCCCAAAAACCAATTGTCAGCATTCGTTGCTGTATTAGCAGAAGAAATGGTGCGACAAGGCATGAACGTCATTGTGCTGGCACCACAATCCCTGACAACATGTTGGAAACACAGAATACCACTCTGCCCACAAAAATATAAAGTTAAGATAAACACTTCTGAGGGACTACGTGAAATGACAATATTAAGGCCATTCTCCTTTACATTGGGACAAGGGCGCTTCTATAAGTTATCGATACGTATTGACCGTTTCATTATCAATCGGACAGCAAAAAAGATAAAGATTAAACCCGATATCATTTACTCTCATTTTTGGAAAGCAGCAGACAACATTCTCGACTTTGCTGTAAAAAATGGAATATCATCTTTCGTTGCAACTGGTGAAGACGAAATAACAATAGACCAATATCTTAATGCGCACCGTATAAATACACTTAAAGAATATATAAAAGGTGTTATCTGCGTTTCCACAAAAAACCTTGAGGAAAGTATTGCCCATCATCTAACCGAAAGATCCAAAACTATTGTATTACCCAATGCAGTAAACCCTAAAGAATTCTACCATATAGGGAAAAAGGTTGCAAGAGAAAAACTGGGTTATCCTCAGGACGATTTCATTGTAGCGTTCTGTGGCAGATTTAACACAAGAAAAGGATGCCGACGCGTATCTGATGCTATATCACTACTGAATGACCCACATATTAAATCCATCTTTATTGGCATCACGTCTGGTGGTATTTACGAAGAACCGGAATGTGATGGTATCTTATTCAAAGGAAGTCTGAATCATAGTGAGATCGTCACATATCTGAACGCTGCAGATGTCTTTGTCTTACCAACACAGGCTGAAGGATGTTCAAATGCAATCATAGAAGCCATGGCGTGTGGCTTGCCTATTATTTCTTCTAATCTGCCCTTTAATTATGACATTTTGAACGAGAGTAATGCTATATTAGTTGACCCGATGAATATCCAGCAAATAGCAGATGCAATCATAGAAATAAAAAGTAATTCTGAAGTACAACTAAAAAAATCCAAAGCATCTTTAGAAAAAGCAAAACAACTTTCTATAGAGAATCGGGTAAGTAATATACTAAAATTCATCAAGACACAATTGTTGGAAAGTAATTGAGAAAAACAGATTTAATTCATATTAGTCACTTAATACAAATATATGACAAATAACCGCAATAATTACATGGATACTTTTGGCAGCATGCTTCTAGAATGTTATGACTCGAGAATGGCTTTTGGGTAGATTTCCAAAGAAATAGAAAAAATCAGATAAAAGATGAAAATACTGCATATTATCTCATCACTTGAAATTGGGGGAGCCCAAAGACTTCTTTCCGATTTTCTGCCATTATTATCCCATGGACATGAGGTAACGCTATTGGTCAACAAAGAAATCGACAATGATTTCTCTTCACGCATTAAAGATGCCGGCATCACTATTATCACATCTATTTTGCCAATATATAGTCTAAAGAACATTTTTTTTGTCAGGAGGATTATTAAAAACTACGACGTTATCCATGTTCACCTTTTTCCCACAATATATTGGGCAGCTTTTGCTAGCATCTTCAAACATATACCTATGGTCTATACAGAACATTCTACTTCCAACAAGCGTAGAGGGAAATGGTATTTGAGACCTATAGAACAATTTGTATACAGCCGTTATCGAAGAATAATTTCCATCAGTGAGCAAACACAGTATGCACTTACTAATTGGTTGGGAGCAGCTACCACTGACCTACGTTTCACGGTGGTACACAATGGCATTAATTTGTCTGCCTTCAAACCCGCCACACACAGTAAGTATCAGCCAGATACCCTCATCATGGTTTCACGGTTTGAAGTCTCCAAAGACCAGGACACTGTTCTCCGTGCTATGCAGCTGCTACCTACCACCCTGCATCTCTTACTAATCGGCGATGGTAGCCGTTTAGAAACATGTAAGGCTCTGTGCAATAGTCTCAAAATTCAGGGAAGAGTCCATTTCCTCGGGGCCAGAGATGACATTGCCACTTTACTCACTAATGCAGACATTGCAATTCAGTCTTCTCACTGGGAAGGTTTTGGACTAGCAGCTGTAGAAGCCATGGCTGCAGGCTTACCCGTTATTGCTTCTGACGTTGATGGACTTAGGCAAGTGGTAGAAGGTGCTGGTCTACTATTTCCTAAAGGAGATGCAGAGGCTTTAAGTAAACTTGTCAAACTATTACACTCAGACAATCATACTTATAAAATAATAGCGGAAAAATGCCAACACCGTTCCCAACAATATGACATTCAAGAAACAACCAACAAATACATCACTATATACGAAGAAGTGACAAATAATAAAAATAATAAGAATTAAAAATATGGTTAACAAAAGAAAAATAAGAAACAGTTTCCGTCTTTTCGGAGCTTTGGTATTTGGATGGCTTTACATACCCCATTTTATGATTGGAGGTAGAAACAAATTCATCAGAAGCGATGTAGAAAGAATGTTAGAAAGAATAGACCTTCGTATGTCCCCCATCATCGGATTACTTTATTTCCTGCATAACGACGCATACTTCCGCTCGTTATTTTATTTTAGAATTGGTCCTATCGCCAGTCTTTTCATCGGATGGTATAGGCCAGGAGACAAATACTTTACTATTTCCAAAACACTAAAGATGGGAAAAGGTTGCCGTATTGCCCACCCTTACGCAACTATTTTAAATGCCGATACCATCGGAGACAACTTTACCTGTCTTCACTGTACCACATTAGGTTCAACATCAGCAGGACGCCCATTTATTGGCAACAATGTCAGTCTAGGTGCCACTGTTACCATTATTGGGAATGTTCACATTGGCAACAATGTTAAGATTGGAGCAGGCAGCGTTGTTGTTAAAGATATACCTGACAATTGCATTGCCGCAGGAAACCCTGCAAAGATAATAAGAAGAATAGAAGAGGCGTAAGGAGCCTCTTTTTGATTCTTTATCATCACCTTACCTGCAGGTTTTCAATACGTAAGTCTCCTGGTATCTTCTGACTAACAGAGCGCTTAAAATTATTACCGCTAATATTCCAATTCTTCGACTTGCCGTTTCCTACGAATTTATAAGGCGGTGTATCAGCAGTAATGTGGTTGTTACGTATAACAAAGTGCTCTGTCGTATCTTCTGTCTTCAGACAGAAATATAACCCCAAATTAGACTTGGTAATATAGTTATTCTCCACGTATATGTGATATCCTGGACCACCATTGACCATACATATTTCGATAGCCCCACATCTTCCACGCGACTCTTCGATAGTGTTGCCAATAATTCTGATATCCTCGATGGTGTATGCGGAATTGTTCGGCTCAACATCAATGGCTCCTGGCATATCTTTACGCGATGTATTACGTATAACATTTCCCTGAATCAAAACATTCTGGCCATTTATAACCGATATGCCATTGCGGTTATTGTGGAGATCACCGCCAATAATGATGTTATTTTCTATTCTCACATTCTGATTTCTCGCCCTTTCACCCGTCTCAGGATTATCACCGTAATGATTCAGACAGATACCATCACCCCAAAAATCCTCTATGGTGCAGTTCTCCATGGTAAAACCATTTACCCCCTTTGTCTGGATAGCATGTGTCCACTGTAGAAACACGCTACCATCATTAATTGTACGGAAAGTAATGCCTTTCAGTTGTATATTCCTTACGCTATTAGCGATATCGTAAGGCTTGCTGAATACGCATACTATTCCCAACTGCTCCTTCGTCAGAAATACTGTTCCTTTCTCTCCTGAAAGCGAAATGTTATCCTGATTAATACCTATATGAAATTTCTCACGCTTATAGGCAGATACCAAGCGGTATATTCCTTTAGGGAAAAAAACATTTCTGCAGGTTGCAATAATCTCATTAATGAGCGGCGCATCATCAGTCACTCCGTCCATAGCGCAAAGCCATGAAGCATTAAACGTATTGTTTCTTACACTACCACGTATGTGTGATCCCTTCAGATTGACTTTACCACTCAATTTAGTATCATCAAACATTATTGGTCCCGCTAACCTCCCACCTTTAAACTTCACCTCACAGCCTCGGGGGACATGTAAAGTGTCACTAAATTTGTGGGTGTAGCGTAATACATACATGCCCTGTCCGTTTTTAAAAAGCTGGTGTATATTACCCTTGGCTGTGTCGTAATAAGTTGGGGCTGCGCCAGCCATCATGCATACCATAAGGCCAATAAGGACTGTCAATGCCCGGTATTTAAGAAATAAATTCATTTTCATATGCTCTTTACAATGATATTGTCGCATTGTTATAGTTTTATTAATCCCTTTGCAAAAGTAATAACATTTTTGTAAATCTCAAAAGAAAATGAAACATTATAATAGGTTTTTTAACGAAAAAATAAAAAAAACAAGCACATTATACATTTTTATCAGAAAATATGCGTACCTTTGCACCCTCTAAGAATATACAGAAGGAATTCAGTTTATAAATGAAGCTTTTTTATATCTTTAGTATCGACTACCAATTAATCTCCCACCGGAGAGATGTTGTAGCGGCAGCAGTCAAAAACGGTTACGACGTGACTGTTGTGGCAGCAGACACCGGTTTTCGGGAGGAGATTGAAAAGATGGGAGTACGTTTCATCGATCTGCCTATCAATCGAGTCGGTTCTAATCCCATAGAAGAGCTAAGAACCTTAAAATTCCTATATAAGTTATATCGGAAAGAAAAACCTGACATGGTGCACCATGTCAGTATAAAAGTTACCCTTTGGGGGGGATTGGCGGCAAAACTGGCACACGTTCCACGTGTAATAAATGCCATTAATGGTTTGGGAGTATTATTTGAAAATGGAGAAGTAGACACTGCTATCAAATGGATCTTCATGAAACTGGTACGCTTTGCACATCGCAGAGAGAAGGTGCTGACCATTTTCCAAAACGACCAAGATAGAGATTTCTTTGTATCAAGAGGTGTTATTCGCCCTGATCAGATAAGACGTATCAACGGTTCAGGAATCAATTTGGATGTCTTTCAGGAAACGCCTGCAGTAACTGGCTACCCACTTAAAATGCTCTATACATCAAGAATGGTAGAGGAAAAAGGCGTCTTGGATATTATCAAAGCCGCCCAAATACTTAAGCCAGATTATGAAGACAAAATATGTTTTCTACTGTGCGGTCTGATTGAAACGAATCCGAGTGCCGTCAGCAAAGAAGTACTCGACGAGGTCTGTGACGGGAAATACATTCAATATCTAGGGCAACGCACTGATGTCAAGGAACTCTTAGAAGAAGCTGCCGTCGTCCTACTACCATCCTATTATCGCGAAGGAATCCCCAAGTCACTAATAGAAGCCACTGCTATAGGACGTCCTATCATTACCACCGACTGGATTGGATGCAGAGAGACTGTTGTCGATAGGTTAAACGGATTCCTCATTTCCATTAAATCGCCTGAGCAACTGGCGGAAAAAATAGCATTGCTAGTAAACGACGAAGCAATGAGAATTGCTATGGGAAAAGAGTCTCGGAAAATTGCTGTTGCAAAATTCTCCATAGAAGAAGTTATCAACCGACATATGGAGATATATCAAGAATTATCATAAGCACAGATAGCCTTTCCTACAAAGGTACGAAGAAACACTAGATAAAAAGAGTATATTTCTTGCATATATCTAAGTTTTTTTGTATCTTTGCAGCCGAATTTAAAAAAGAACATTGTATTATTTGTGGAATAATGTTTTTTTTGAAAAAATATACAATAAAAACCATGGAGTTTCGTTTTAAATTAAACGAAACTCAAAATATCTAATTATTGATTAATGACTACCCTCAGAGACGGATATATTGTTGATGGAATGAACGAATTTGAGCGCAATATCAAAAGGATTATTGACTTTTGTACGGCGTTTGTATGCTTGATTGTCTTTTCTCCCTTGATGCTGGTCTGCTACATTGCCGTCAAACGAGAAGACGGAGGCCCTGCCATCTTCAAGCAAGAACGGATAGGAAGATTCGGGCGGCCTTTCAACATCTATAAGTTCCGTAGTATGAGGGTTGATGCGGAAAAAGACGGTCCGGCACTCTACCAGCATGATCGGGAGACCCGAATGACTAAGGTGGGACAATTTCTCCGCGGACACCATTTGGATGAACTGCCCCAGTTGTGGAATGTCTTGAAAGGTGAGATGGCCTTTATCGGTCCAAGACCTGAGCGGAAGTTTTACATCGACCAGATTATGGAGAGAGACCCACGTTACACTTATCTCTACCAAGTCAGACCAGGAGTCACCTCATATGCCACTTTGTATAATGGTTATACTGATACCATGGAGAAGATGCTCCGCCGACTTGAACTCGACCTCTTCTACCTGGAGCATCGTTCACTTTGGTTTGATGCGAAATTGCTGATACTGACCTTCCTGAATATAGCATTTGGCAAAAAGTTCTGAACATGAAAACAGGGAAAATACTTTTGTTGACGATTGCAACGGCTTTGATCTCCGCTTGCAGCACCCCCAAGAACTTCAACTACCTGCAAGACCTGACCAATGGGCAGGTCATAACAACCTCTGTTGACGGTACCATCCGCCTGCAACCCAAAGACCAGATCAGCATCCTCGTCAAAAGCAAGGATCCCTTGATGAGCAGTCTCTTCAATAAGGGTATCAGTACCAGTATGAAGTCCGGACAGACAGATGGAAATGTCTATGTGACAGGTTATACATTAGGACCAGACGGAAACATCGACTTTCCCGTCTTGGGAAAGATCCAGTTAAAAAGCCTGAGCCGATATGAAGCAGAACAGGTTATCCAGAAGAAACTGCAAGAAGAGCAGTTGAAAGATGCTAATGTCACTGTGGAATTCATGAATCTGAGTTACACCATAACAGGAGAAGTGAACAAACCAGGTGTCTATCCGATACAAAAAGATGCCGTGACCTTACTTGAGGCACTTGGACAGGCTGGCGACATGGGTGTCTATGGAAAGCGCGACAGCATCATGGTGGTAAGGGATGTTGACGGTACAAGAAAGGCTTATGTGCTGGGACTCAACTCTGCCAAGGACCTCCTCTCTTCCGAAGCCTACTATGTTCGCCAAAACGACATTATCTATATTAAAGCCAACGACACCAAGGCAAGACAGTCAACAGCATCAGGAAATGAGACCCGTTCCATTTCCTTCTGGCTGTCGCTTGCCTCTGTTCTTACAACAATAGCCGTACTCGTCTTTAAATAATCACCCACTATGAATACATATATTAAAGACTGCAGGAAGCAGTGGAAATGGTTTGCAGCAACAGTCTGTTTATGTGTGGTGTTGGCCATCCTTTTTCTCATGATTGCTGTTCCAAAATATGAGCGAACCGCCTCTGTACTCGTCAAAGACGAGAACGGTGGTGGCGGGTTGCTTTCCTCAATGGCATCAAACATGGGTATGCTGGCTGGCATGGCCGGATTGAACATCATGTCAAATGTTGAGAACGAGATACAGATATTCTCTTCACCTTTTCTTATACAAGAGGTGGTAAGCCGTTTGGGACTCGACACCCGCTATGAAGTCTATGACGGACTGATGAAAAAAGAACTCTATGAAGAGACACTGCCCATCAAAGTAACCTTTCCCAAGTTGACTGACAAGGAGGGGGCATATATGAAAATGGACCTGCGGAAAGACGGCACTTTTACACTCTATAAGTTCCGTAAAAACAAGGATAAATTCGACGGCGAGGTACAAGGGAAGATTAATTCCGTCTGTCAGACACCTATTGGTTCTGTATCAGTCATTGCCACAAAGTCCTTCAATACCTGTATGATGAATGAGAGCGAGATGACCATCCGCATCACGAAAGACAGGAAATACGACCGTGTGGAAACTCTGATGAGTCAGATAGACATCGACCTGGCTGACGACCTGACGAATATCATCAGCATTACCTGTAAAGATATGTCGGGTGAACGGGCAGAATTAATTATTAACACCCTCATACAAGTCTATCAGGAAGAGTGGATGAAGGATAAGCAAAGTACAGCTGATGCCTCCACCCGTTTCATTAACGAACGTATCAAGGATATTGAGGCAGAACTGAGCGGACTTGACAATAACATCGCCCAGTTTAGGGGTAGGAACCTTATGCCCGATTATACAGAGGCTGCCAAGATGTACATGGAGAATGCCGCCCTGACTTATGAGGCACAAGTAAAGGTGAATAACCAACTTTACATGATGGAGCAGATGCGCAACCAAGTCAAGAAAGAAGACGGTACAAACCAAGTGTTGCCAGCTAATCTGCTGCCCGATAATGAGAATGTGGCCATCCAGATCGGCGAATACAACAAACTACAGTTGCAGCGCAACAGCATGGCGGAAAACAGCAGCGAGAATAACCCGCTTGTTAAGGACCTTGACAACCAACTGAGTAGTATGCGAAAAGCTATCATCAACTCTTTGGATCAGGCTGTCGCACAATTACAGGCTAGTCAGAAAGGTATCAGCCGCGAAGATCAGAAACTGAAGCAGCAGATATCCGTTGCACCAGAAAAGGTATCGAAGATTCTTCCAGCAGAACGTCAGCACAAGATTGTTGAAGCCCTCTATATCTATCTGCTTGAAAAGCGCGAAGAGAACAATCTCACCCAAGTCTATAATGCCCAGAACCTACGCATCGTTTCACCTCCAATGGGAAAACTGAAACCTGTATTCCCAAAGAAAGGAACGATACTGATACTGGCCCTATTGCTGGGAATAGCCCTTCCCGCATTCTTCTTCTACGTCAAGCAGAACGTTAAACGTATCCTAGCCGAAGAGGAATAAGGCTTCTTGAGACATGGGTATCATCTTCCTGTATTTTGCCCTCTTCCTTGGAGTTCACTTCCTCTCGAAGCAATTCAAGCGTCCTGGAGCAGCACGGCTGTTCCAGTTAATTACTTGTTTCATCCTACTCTTCGGATTCTTTGGGTTCAGGGACATCACAGTATTGAATGACACACCTCACTATTATGGATCCTACTATCAACTAACAAGACAGCATAACTACATAGACTCATCTATCTTCGTCTATCGATTAATGCTCAATTTTGAATATGGATATCAAGTAGTACAGCATTTCCTCATTAAATACATATCGAAAGAACCATTTACAATCATCATATTCTCTTCTTTAATAATTAGTTGGGGTAATGCCAGATTTATCTCCAGCCAGACAAGGAATATTGCCCTTGCACTTTTAATGCTGTTATTATCTGGGATTCTGTTCGACCAATACTGTCTTATCCGCCAATCATTTGCTCTCATGTTTTTTTATATTGCATTTCCCTATCTACAACAAGACAGATGGAAGCCTTATACACTACTCGTATTGTTAGCATCCCTATTCCACTTATCTGCACTTGTAATGCTTATTCTGCCTTTGATGCAGAGATTAAAAATATGTAAGCGTAATGTATTTCTTGTATTAGGTTCCGCCCTTTTTTTCTCTTTCCTTGTTTACGAGATGTTCAGCCTTCTTGGATTGTCAGAAACAAAATACTTTATCATGAACATAAAGCGTAACACCTTCCCTGTTGCTGCGTTACTTGACGGATCTCTTATGCTGTTGCTCATACTATGTTGTCTTTACTTATACAATAAAATGGGCATACAAAAACCAGACAAGACAGTGTTCTGGACAGGGATGTTCGGTCTTTGTGTTTGCATCATTACACCGTCTTTTCTCAGTTTTTTCCGCCTAAATGTGTATATCTGGCCATTTATTTATATGACCTTCTTCAAGTTTACAGACACCACAAGCGACCTGACCTATACAGGAGCGCAACACCAGTGTATTGCCCTGAGACAACAGATGCTGGTGACAATACTCATAATACTAGCCATAAGGATGGCCATCATTCTGACATTCAGAAATGAATGGTACCACCTGATACCATACTCTTTCTACGACTTTAGCGATCGTTTCCATAATTATAACATGTACTGGGAAAAATGAAGATAGCACTGCTATATATCTGCACAGGGCGTTATGCCCAGTTCTTCGAGACTTTCTATGAGAGTTCCGAGCGCTACATGTTAAAAGGCAAGGAGAAGCATTACTATGTGTGGACGGACAACGATCAGTTGACAACAGCGCCCAATGTAACACTGATACATCGCGAATGCCAAGGATTCCCCATGGACTCACTCATGCGCTTCGACTTGTTCCTAAGCATTGCCGATATTTTAAAAGCATACGACTATACTTTTTTTCTGAATGCGAACATGCTTTTTGTGGCACCTGTGGATGAGACAATATTACCAACATCATTGGCAGCGGTAATACATCCGGGCTACTATAATAAACCAGTCTGGCGATACCCCTACGAACGCAACAAGGCATCAAAGGCCTATATTCCACCTCGAAAAGGGAATTACAAATACTATATGGGGAGTTTGAACGGTGGTAGAACCAACGATTATCTGATGCTGGCCGAGACGTGCAGCAGGCACATTCATGACGATCTGGAAAAGGGAATCATCGCCAAGTATCATGATGAGAGTCACCTGAACTGTTACCTGCGCGACCATGCCTGTAAACCTTTATCACCCGCTTATGCCTATATAGAGGGGAAACAGATGCCCTTTGAGGCGAAGATTGTGATACGCGACAAGGCAAGATTCGACACCTACTACAATAAAGGTAGGGACTTTTCCATAATAGGACGTTTGAAAAAAGGCATTGTCATTCTGTACGATGCGATAAGATGGTATTTATAATGGAAGAGATTGGAATAAGAAAATCAGTAACGGGCACTTTCTGGAGCATGACGGAAAGAGTGACAAAAATGGGCATACAAGTACTCTGTATGTTTATCATCGCTCAATTCGTAGCACCTCAGGAATTCGGACTGGTGAGTATGATGAGTATCTTTCTGGCTTTCTCGACTATCCTAATTGATAGCGGCTTCTCTCAGGCACTCATACACGAACAAAACGTGACTAAAAATGACGAGAGTTCAATATTCTGGTTTAATATCCTTTTAGGCACAGCGGTATATGGAATAATCTGGTTGGCTGCACCTTTGATAGCCGACTTCTACGAACAACCCCGCTTAACGATCCTGATACGCGTAGCATTCCTCGCACTTATATTCCAGTCGCTTATCGTCGTCCAGCAAGGATTACTGTTCAAAGAGGTTAACTTCAAGACTGTGTCGTTGATATCTTTCTGCGCGGTATTTTTATCGGGTATCGCTGGTATTGCTGTGAGTTACTACAGGCGCGATGTATGGGGGCTGATTGTGCAAAACCTATCGTTTGCAATCCTGCAGACGCTTTTCTTCTGGTTGTTCGGCAAATGGCGCCCACAATGGTACTTCTCAATGGGGTGTGTAAAGAAATACCTGAAGTTCTCGATGAACCTACTTGGTAGTAATATTCTGGCAGCCATTACAGACAATTTGCCAAACTTTGTCATAGGTAAGGCTTACAACGCCACTATATTAGGCCACTACACCATGGCAAATAAAATACCTTATCTCACATCAGGTACCTTATGTTATGGCATTAAACGAGTAAGTTACTCCATGATGTCAACTTTCCAAAATGATGATGAAGCACTAGGCCGGTATAGTCAACGGGTAACAGGGACTGCCTTTTGGGTGCTGGCACCCGTCATGGTGCTATTGTTTATCTTTGCTGATGAGTTTATTGGACTACTGTTCCCCCCGGAATGGGCATTGGCAGCCACCTATCTGAGATATTTCTGTGTGATAGGGTTTGTGTTTTGTTTCTCCGACATCAATCAGGACATTCTGTTGGTGAAAGGACGCACTGACATGCTTTTCAAACTTGACATCGTGAGGAGGACGGTTCTTGTACTAATTCTATTTGTGGGCATACAATACAATATGGAGGTGCTGCTAACACTATTGGTAGTCTATAGTATCCTGAATAGTATTGTCGTAAGTTATATCGCAGGCAGACTGATACACTGCAGCCTTTGGCAACAGGCATTTTACGTGGCTACTACCCCACTCTATTACTGGAAACAATACAGAAAGAAGAAAAGCCAATGAAGATAGTCAAAATTATAGGAGGACTGGGTAACCAGATGTTTCAGTTTGCTCTCTACGAAGCACTGCGTAAGCACTTCCCTGAAGAACGCATATTGTTGGATCTTCACTGCTTCAATGGCTACCACAAGCATCGGGGCTTCGAAATGCCGAAAATATTCAATGTGACTTATGAAAAAGCCAATTGGAAAGAAGTGGCAAAAGTGGCTTATCCCTACCCAAACTTCCAAACATGGCGCATCGGTAGTCGAATTCTGCCTTGCAGGAAAACCATGCTCAAAGAAAGGGTTGATTATGCTTTTAATTCGACAGCCTTAACCCGCGAAGGCGATACCTATTATGACGGTTATTGGCAACATGAAGAATACTTCATTGCTATTCGTGAGGTCATCTTGAAATCTTTTTCTTTTCCCGCATTTAACGATGAACGAAATCAAAAAACCGCCCGTTATGTTACTGAGAAGAATAGTTGCGCCATCCACATCCGTCGCGGAGACTATGTGAAAGACAAACTCTTCCGTAACATCTGCGACATAGATTATTATCAGACAGCCATCCAGCGGATGAGAGAAATGGTGAGTCCTGAGGTCTTCTGCATTTTTTCTGATGACGCTTCGTGGTGTCGCAGACATCTTGCAACCCTTCTTGGACAGACCGAGACTATCTATGTGGATTGGAATATGAACGAAAAGAGTTTCCAAGACATACATCTTATGTCCCTCTGTCACCACCAAATCATCGCAAACTCTTCCTTCTCTTGGTGGGGAGCTTGGCTGAACACGAACAAGAATAAAGTGGTCATTGGACCCAGAAAATGGTGGAATATTAGCGGTGCACACACGCCAATCTCAAATTCTTGGATAATTATTTAGTCATTTATGAACGTTTTTCATTTTTTTTGAGTACTTTTGCACCCGAAAATTAAGATATGGAGTTTTCTGTACTAATTCCTATATATAAAAAAGAGGAGCCTAAACACCTACGCGAATGCTTCGACAGCCTCTTTAGCCAGACACTACCAGCCACGGAAATCGTACTGGTAGAGGATGGGCCGTTGACTTCTGAGTTGGACGATATCATCACTAAAAGTCAGCAGAACCACCCTGAACTGAAGACCATCAAGTTGCCGGAGAATGGCGGTATCGGTCATGCCCTCAACGAAGGACTGAAGTATTGCACCTATGATCTGGTGGCCCGTATGGATGCTGACGACATCTGCAAACCTGACCGTTTTGAGACTCAGGTTAATTTCATGAAGAGTCATCCTGAATATGATATTGTCGGTTCTTGGGCAGACGAATTTTCCGACAGCATTTCCAATATCTTGTCAACCCGTAGGTTACCTGAAGACCATGAAGCTATCATTCAATTCGGTAAGAAGCGTAATCCCATGAATCATCCTACGGTCATGTTCCGCCATCAGGCTGTCAAGGCTGCAGGCTATTATATCCATTCTCCTCAGGTGGAAGACTACGACCTATGGGTACGGATGATGCTGAGGGGCAGCAAATTCTACAATATTCAGCGTTCACTGCTCTATTTCCGTATGTCTGATGATTTTGCCAGGCGTCGTGGCGGATGGAACTATTCCCGCAGGGAGATTCCCCTTCAGATCTCATTTTACAAGAAAGGCTACATTAGTTGGGGACGTATGGTATTGAATACTGCCATCCGTACCATCATACGCATGTTGCCTAGCCAATGGAGACGAAAGATATACTTACGTCTGCTTAGATAAAAAACTCAGTATTTCCTGAAATGAAGCCGTAAGATATCTGACTCCAGCGTCATTTCACTACTTGTCAACTCCAACACTCTGAAACTCTCTTCCAGTCTATTGATACCGTAAGGTTTCAGATAGTCCGTATCGTCTATTGGCCAGTCGCCCTCCTCTCGATACACCAAATAAGGAGAAAATGTCTTTAGTTGGTTGTCTGTATGATTAAACGACATGATAATATCCTGATGTACCCTGTTCACATCCCTAACTTCTAGTATCTTTCCTTGAAAAGCCCAGGTCAACCCAAGCGTACGACAGTCATAGTTCTTTCCAATTTGAATCGAATCCACGCTGCTTAACAGCCAGAAGCCATCAAGGTCGCCATTGTTAGAGAATTCCACGTTACTACAGGCCGTCAATCCTATACCTATTATTATATATAATACAAATCGTTTCATCACCGTTTCTTCTTTATGTTCAACCAACCCGTCTTCTGAACTCCCAACTGAAAGCCAAAGTTCTTTCCCCGCAAGTCTCCAGAATCAAGACCCATAGCACCCTTGATGCTCCATCCGCCCTTTGGCAAGTTCCATGATGCCTCAGCCAATAGACTCCAGTTGCTGACAGGCTCAACGGGCAGATAATAGTAGGAGCCATAACTTTTCTGCCAAGAAGCCAATAACCGATAGTGCCAGTTCATTGCCGGATCGCCGTTCACTCCAAGATGCCAAGCCACAAAGCGGTTGTGCTTTACCTCGATGGCACCATCCTCGTTATATAGTGGTGAGAGATAGAGCGGGTTGCCCATCACCTGTCCCCAGTGTTGCCATCCTGTAAAAAGATAATGGTTATAGTAATTGTCGCGGGCACTGATCTGGATGGGTACATTGGATGTCTGATCGTGATATACCGGACCGCTCTGATACTTTGTATAGAGGTATTCGAGTACAACACTTTTCAGCCAAGGTGTACGCTCCAACTGCAATTCTGCACCCAGCAGGAAATCCTTGAAGTCATAGGCAAAATAGCCGTCGCCACTCTTATTCATGTGAACCATCATCGAATAGTCCTCAAAGAACTTGTCGGCATAAAGTCCAAGGCTCCAATCTGGTTGATGGATGTCAACACGAATCAGTCCACTACCCAACTGGTTGCCTTCCGTATTCTTGAAATCTCCGTCCGTTTTGTCTGAGCCTCCATAGAATAGGGCATGCATGAACGCAGACAGTCCACTCTGATTTTCTACCTCTTGTTTGATACCATTGTCAAAGAGCCAGACTTTTCCGCCAAACTGACTCGCCATCTCCAACCCTACCGTCACCGTAACATTCTTCGGACCGATTCTCAGATAGCCCGCCTTGCTATGATAAAGCGTTCCCTCGGTGTATCGACTCTGCTGACTAGAAAAGTCCTTTTGCCACTTATCGTCTGTCGTTTTACCAAAAGCGATATGTCCTTTCAGAGCAAGCCATTGCTTGGTTCCGGGGATTATCCAGTAATCGGGAAGAGCCACCCTGACCTGCGGTATTGGACGGGCGTTAATACCCAACGTCTGCGGTCCACTACTCAGTTCCATGTTTTTCAGTTCCATCGGCTGTTCCTTGGCTCCCACGGTCAACATACCTTTGAGCCAACGTCCCTCCACATACGCTTGTTGTACCACTAGTGTACTTGTGAAGCCTGCAGCCAGAGCCACATCCGCGCCAAAGCCAAAGCCCCATTTCCGTCCGTCATTCAATGATAAAGGACGCTCAACGGCACCACGCAGATAACCGTTTCTCGTCTTCAGTGAACTGAGTCCATATTTATTGGCATTCAACCACAATGGATTATAATCGCCTGTTCCTAATGTGGTCTGCAACTCTGCCCGATAACACAGGCTATCCACCTGGGCGAAGGAAGTAGTAAGCGACAAATGACAAGTGATGATCATCACCATCACTTTTATCCTCCAAGTCGTTTTATTTATTACGTTTCTCGTCATTTCCGTGCAAAGATACATCTTTTTAGGGAATTTCCCCCCTCGTTTTAGGGAAAATCCTTTGTAAACATACGAAAAATGTTGTTCCTTTGCATCGTGAATAGTAAAAAAAGATGTCGAACAATTAAAAATGATACAATTATGAAGAAGATGATGATGACCCTGATCGCAATGCTCACCATGACGGTGTCGGCATATGCAATGAGTTTCGAGCAGGCCCGCAACGAAGCCTTGTTCTTAACTGATAAGATGGCATACGAACTCAACCTCACCGACGAGCAGTATGAGGCAGCCTACGAAATCAACCTCGACTATCTGATGGGTGTGACTGGGCGTGCCGACGTCTTCGGTACCTATTGGGAGCGTCGTAACCTCGACCTGAGTTATATCCTGCTCGACTGGCAGTGGCAGGCTTACATCGCAGCCACCTATTTCTATCGTCCGCTCTATTGGGAGGCAGGCTACTGGCACTTCGGTATCTATGCCCGCTATCCGCACCGCGACTATTTCTATTTCGGACGTCCTGCTTTCTATGCCACCTATCGTGGCGGACATGCCTGGCATGTTCATGGTGGACATGGCTACTATTACGATCGCAGAGACCACTTCCGCGCCCCAAGAAGAGAGCACGTAGGCATGCACGACCGTTGGGATCGTGGCGACTTCCGCAACCATCGTAATAGTTCTACCCGTGTGACTGGTGGACCTGACCGCGGCAGTAGAAGAGTTGATAACAATCGTGGCGGCAGAGTTGATAACAATCGTGGTAACAGAATCGACAACAATCGTGGCAGCAGGGTTGAGAACAACCGCGGTAACAGATCTGAAAACAGGCAGGGTTCGTTCAGCGGTTCTCGCAGGGAGAATACACGTCCGAACACGACGGCTCCAAACCGCAGCAATAATAGTAACAATAATACCCCGTCACGCACGATTACCACGCCGTCGCGCAATAATAACAGTACCCCATCGCGCACAATTTCTACACCATCGCGCAGCAGTAGCAATAGTAGCGGGTCTTTCAGTGGCAACAGGTCGCAGAGCAGTAGCATCTCTCACAGTAGCAGTGCTCCACGCACCAGCACCCGTACCACTACCAGCCCCTCTCGTAGCAGCAGTTCCTCGCACAGCAGTGCCGGATCCTCCTCTCATAGCAGTGGTGGTTCTCGCGGTGGAGGCGGCGGACACTTCGGAGGCCGTAGATAAAACTGATTAGAGTTCGAGAATCCTGACCTCAGCATTGGTCATCTTCTGTACCTCGCTCATCTGTTTTCCATAATATACTGCCTGGATGGCTTTGTTGATAATGCCATGCCCCACGGCCAGCACCTTCTTTCCTGGATACGTCGTCTTGACATAGGTGATGAACTCACCAGCCCGGGAAAGAAGGTTTTCTAATGTCTCTATGTCATCAGGCCACGTCACGCCTCTCAACTCAGGGATATACCGCCCTGTAAAGCCACCCCAGTCTCTTTCTCTCAACAGAGGGGTCTCTATCAACTCCAAATGGTGTGACTCCGCAATAATCCTCGCCGTATCAACCGATCGTTTCAGGTCGCTGGCGATGATGGCGTCAAAATGCTCAGAAGCCAGTTGGTCTCTTACCTCCTGCGCCTGACGGATACCATTCTCCGTCAGTTGCCCTTGCGTCTGTCCCTGCATGATTTGGTTGACATTATCAACCGTTTCTCCATGTCTGACTAAGTATAAAATGGTCATATTCCAGCTATTTTGCTGCAAAAATAGCAATTTATTTGCTAATATCACTTTTTTTATTTAAATTTGCAAAATAAAACTTGAAAACTTTAATGACATGAAGATATTACAGAGTTCCGTTTTCCGTGCCATCTGCGCCATCGCCATCGGCATCATGCTGATCAAGTACCCCGACAACACCGTCACATGGATAACTATTGCTATCGGTGTGCTGTTCCTCCTATCAGGCATCATCTCAATGGTTGTCTATTATCACTCCCTCCGTCAGTATTCCAAACAGGAGTCATTGCCTGATGGTGCCTATATCACCGATGCCGAGGGGCAGCGTATCGCAATACCTAAGCCCACCTTCCCCATCGTGGGTGTCGGAAGTGCCATCCTCGGTCTGTTGCTGGCCCTCACCCCGACGGTCTTTGTTACAGGACTGATGTATATTATTGGGGCAATCCTCGTACTAGGTGCAGTCAACCAGTTCATGACCCTGCTCAACGCGCGTCGTTTCGGCCACATCGGCTTTGGCTACTGGATTTTCCCCAGCATTATTCTACTCACAGGACTCTATGTTATCATCCGTCCGATGGATCCCCCAGCCATGGCCATGCTTATCCTCGGCTGGTGTACCCTGCTCTATGGCGTTACTGAACTCATCAACGCCATCAAGATCCATAATGAGAAGCGCAAGTTCGACAAGGTTCAGGAGATTCCTGTCGCTGAAGAAGTCAAAAAAGAAATCACCGAAGAAGTCCAGGAAGATTCCATCATTCCTGTTGATTAAGTATGCTTCATCTCCTCCTTGACCTCTTTGGAGAAACCTTCGATGTAGGTCTTGAGGATATTAATGCCCGTCTTATTCTCGCGGCCCCACGGAATAATAAGGTCGGCAAATTTTTTCGTGGGTTCGATAAACTGCTCGTGCATCGGCTTCACGTCGTTCTCATAATGGTCAAGCACCATATCGACGGTACGTCCACGCTCCACCACATCACGACGTATGTTACGGATGAGGCGCACGTCGCTGTCGGTATCCACAAAAATCTTCAAGTCCATCATATCACGCAGTTTCTTGTGGTGCAAAGTCATGATACCTTCCAGGATAATCACGGGCTTTGGTTCCACATGGACAGTCTCTGGCAGACGATTTGAGAGTACGTATGAATAGGTGGGCTGCTCGATGGCCTCACCATTGCGCAGTTTCTTGATCTGTTCCGTCAACAATTTCCAGTCGAAGGCATCAGGGTGGTCGAAATTGATGGCGCGCCGCTCCTCGTCAGTCAGAGCCGTCGTATCATTATAATAAGAGTCCAACGGGATGATGGCGGCACAATGTGGCGGCAGAGCCTTGGCAATGCGTTTTACGACGGTGGTCTTGCCGGAACCCGAACCGCCTGCTATTCCAATAATAATCATTTTTAATGTAAATTATTAATTATATTCTACTTTTGCTCTTTAATAAGATAGACGACGGTAGGGAGGTGGTCACTATAACCATCAAGCCAAACACCACTAGCCTGCGTACGCAGGGGATTGCCCTTGTATTTACCCTCTTTTTGGAAGAGATAATCGCGACGGAATATCTGGTGCGAGAAGAGTTTCAACGAAGAGTAGTCCTTTGCCTTATCGCGGTCGAGCAAAGAAGGCGAGAGGATAATCTGGTCGAAGAGGTTCCAGGCACCGTTATACATCAACGTACCCGTGCCAGAAGCGAGGACATCCCACCAGGGGTTATAGAGATCGCCGTCACCTACATCATTTATTTTTCGCTTAGCACCAAGACATCTCGCCATCGATTTATCCTGAGGGTCGTCGTTCATGTCGCCCATGATAAGTAACTTCACGTTGGGGTCATCAGCAATCAATGAGTCTTTTACAGCCTTCAGTTGCGAACCGCCCTCCTCACGATAGAACGAGGTGGCTCCACGCGACGGCAAGTGATTAACGATAATGGTCACATGCTCATCGGCTATTGTACCACTTACCACCAAGAAACCACGAGTGGCCCTAAGCGAATCTTGTGGTAACCTATATATATAAGGTACGAGTTTCGTGTCACGCACCGTAAACAGAGTAGGATTGTAGAGTAACGCACAATCGATACCGCGCTGATCTGGTCCCTCAACATGCACAAACTGAAAATTCTTGGCTTTCAGCGGTTCCTGGCTGCAAAGGTCTTCTAGACACTTGGCATTCTCCACCTCAGCCACGCCAATGGCGGCACATCCGATCTTCGGCAGTTTGTCGGTACCCATCTCCGAGAGCACTCGGGCCATATTACGCAACTTATGGGTATATTTCAGACTCGTCCACTTATTGGTTCCCTCGGGCAGATACTCGTAATCATTTTTACCTGCATCATGACAGGTGTCGAACAAATTCTCCAGATTATAAAAACCAATGGCATAAACTGAGAACTTCTTCTGTTGTGCCATGATAGGACTTACTCTCAGAAACAGGAGTATCGTTAGCAGTAATAAACCAGACTTTTTCATATAAAACGAGTTTTATTGGTGCAAAGATACTATTTTTTTTCGAAACTATTTGCAAATTTCAAAAAATCTTCGTACCTTTGCACCCGCTTTATGCGACTTTAGTTTTTAAACATTAATATTTTAACTCAAAATGAAAAAAGGAATTCATCCAGACAACTATCGCCCCGTCGTGTTCAAGGACATGTCCAACGGCGATATGTTCCTCTCGAAGTCCACAGCAAAGACAAATGATACAGTGGAATTCGAAGGCGAAACTTACCCAGTGGTAAAAGTCGAAATCTCCAGTACCTCTCACCCGTTCTATACTGGTAAGAGTAAACTCGTTGACACCGCAGGTCGTGTTGATAAGTTCATGAGCCGCTACGGTAAGGCTGCGAAGAAGTAAGATTATAACCGCAAGATTTATAAAGGTGCGTCCATGGTAGTTGCATATGCCATCGACGCACTTTTTTTGGTTTTTATTTGGCGATGCCAAATAAAATACTTATCTTTGTACCCGCAGAAACTATACATTATTTATAAATAGCAAATGAAAACCATTTATGATTTCTCTGTCAAAGACAGAAAAGGTAAGGACGTATCTTTGAAGGAATACGCCAACGAAGTGTTGCTCATCGTGAACACCGCCACAAAATGCGGCTTCACTCCTCAGTACGACGAACTGGAGGCTCTCTACAAGAAGTATCACGCTGAGGGTTTCGAAATCCTCGACTTCCCCTGTAACCAGTTCGGCCAGCAGGCTCCCGGCACAGACGAGAGCATCCACGAGTTCTGTAAACTGAATTTCGGCACAGAATTCCCCCGTTTCAAAAAGGTCAAGGTGAACGGTGAGGACGCTGACCCGCTGTTTAAGTTCCTGCAAAATGAGAAAGGCTTTGCTGGTTGGGATATGGAGCACCCCATTGCCCACATCCTCGATGACATGTTGTCAAAGGCTGATCCCGACTACCAGAAGAAGGCCGATATCAAGTGGAACTTCACCAAGTTCCTCATTAATAAGAAGGGTCAGGTAGTCGCCCGTTTTGAACCAACGGAGAAGATTGAGACCATCGCCGCAGAAATTGAGCAACTGTTACACTAACATGGAAAAAACAAAGTGTTTGATTATCGGCAGTGGCCCTGCCGGATATACAGCAGCCATCTATGCCAGCCGTGCCAACCTCAACCCCATTGAATACAGCGGCATGCAGCCTGGCGGCCAACTCACCCAGACCACCGAAGTGGAGAACTTCCCCGGCTATCCGCAGGGTGTCGATGGCAACCAGATGATGATGGACCTGCGCGAACAGGCAGAGCGCTTCGGCACCGACATCCGCGACGGCGAGATTGTGAAGGTGGATTTCTCAAAGGCTCCCTACCTCTGCACGGCAGAGGACGGTACGGAGATTGAGGCCGACACCGTGATCATCGCCACGGGTGCCTCTGCCAAATACCTTGGTCTCGACGATGAACGTAAGTACAACGGACAGGGTGTATCGGCTTGTGCTACCTGCGACGGTTTCTTCTATCGTAAGAAGACCGTGGCTGTCGTTGGCGGCGGTGATACCGCCTGCGAAGATGCCCTTTATCTCTCTGGACTAGCCAAGAAAGTGTATCTCATTGTGCGCAAACCCTTCCTTCGCGCCTCCCAGGTGATGCAACAGCGTGTTCGTGAGGCCGAGAACATCGAAATTCTCTTTGAGCACAACACGATTGGACTCTTCGGTGAGAATGGTGTGGAAGGTGCCCATCTCGTGAAACGTAAAGGTGAACCTGATGAGGAACTGGTAGATATTGACATCGATGGTTTCTTCCTCGCCATTGGGCACAAACCTAACACTGACATTTTCAAAGAATGGCTTGAAACTGATGAAGTGGGCTACCTAAAAAAGATCGAGGGCACACCCAAGACGAAGATTCCTGGCGTATTCGTGGCAGGCGACTGTGCCGATCCTATTTATCGCCAGGCCGTCTCCGCAGCCGGTAGCGGCTGTCAGGCTGCCATTGAGGCTGAACGATTTCTTATGAACAAATAATAGACACCAATTTAAAAGGAAAAAGGTCCGTTTCACAACGGACCTTTTTCTGTGTTAACTTTAAAAAACTAAATTAATCAACCATAAACCTTAACCATTAAAAATCTTTTCTGATGCAAAAGTAGTATTTTAAAAAGAAACCAAGGTTGACATATAATCATTAAAGGTAGAAAATGCGTTAATTGACGATTTTTCTACCCAAAATCACGAAAATTCCACTTATTTTGCCCTAAAAATGAATTTAATCTTGTCTTTTTATCGCTTTTTCGAGTTTTTTTTCTACTTTTGTCCCAACAAAACAAATCGACATGAACCTTCAGGTGATCATTCTAATCGTGATTTTAACCATTGGAGTCGCTGCTTTTTTCTTAGGAAGAGAGTTGCACCGCCGCAATGCCAAGGTCAGACAGCGTCTGCAGATGGGAAAAATCTTCACCAACATCACCCACGAACTGCTGACCCCCCTCACCGTCATCTCCGCCTCGGTGGATCATCTGCGCGAAGAAGCCCCAAAGTACACCCACGACTACGACATGATGCAGATGAATATCCAGCGTATGGTACGCCTGCTGCAACAGATACTGGAAACCAGTAAATCACAGGCAGGAGAACTGAAACTGAAAGTGGCCAATGGCGATGTCATGCAGTACATCCATAACACAGCCCTCTGTCTGGAGCCTCTGATGGCGAAGAAAAACCTGACTTTCACCATTAGTTGTATCCCCCAGAGTATGATGGGATGGATAGACACCGACAAACTCGACAAAATCATCTACAATCTGCTCTCAAATGCCGCCAAATACACCGAACAGGGTGAGGTAAACCTTGACGTACAAACCAGTCGGAACTACGACCATTTATATATTAAGGTACGCGATACAGGCAATGGCATCCCCAAAGATAAGATGAAACATCTCTTTGAACGCTTCTACGACGGCGAATACCGTCGTCACAAGACCATCGGCACTGGCCTTGGCTTGGCCTTAACACGTGATTTGGTCTATCTGCACAACGGCACCATCGAGTGTGAGAGCGAAGAAGGGCACGGCACAACCTTCAGCCTCAGCCTGCCCATTACGAAGGAAGCTTTCAAAACCGAACAGATTGACGAGGAGCACAAGATAGACTTCAACATTCCTAAGAATGCCATCATCGACTTCCCCACCGATGTCCCCGATGTCAACAAGGAAGCCTTTATGGAGGATATGGACGATGAGGATACCTATAAGATACTCATTGTCGAAGACAATCTGGAACTGTTGATGCTGATGCAGCACATGCTGAGGGCATATTACCGAGTGTTTGCGGCGAAGAACGGCAAAGAAGCCCTTGACATCATCCACAAGACAGACCTCGACCTCATTATTTCGGACGTAATGATGCCGGAAATGGACGGTTTGGAACTGACCCAGACTATCAAGGAAGATGACAATTACAAACATCTGCCCATCATTCTGCTTACGGCAAAGACACAATCAGAAGACCATGAGGATGCCCTCCGCATCGGTGCCGACGAATACCTGACAAAGCCTTTCCGCCTAAGCGAACTCAAGTTGCGCATCAACAATATCATTGAGAACCGCAAGCGTGCCCAACAAGAATATGCTTCGAAGATTGACGACGACGAAGCCACCAAACCAGAAGAGGCGCCCACCCCCGAACAGGAGTTCCTCAAACGCGCCCTCGATTGTGTGCATGCCCATCTAGATGATGCAGACTACGATCGCGATGCCTTTGCCGCCGACATGGGCGCCAGTCCCTCAACACTCTACAACAAACTCCGTGCCATCACGGGCATGAACGTCAGCACTTTCATCCGCGATATCCGTATGAAAGAGGCTTACCGGCTTGCCAAGGCTAACCCCAACCTCCGCGTCAGTGATCTCGCCTACCGCGTCGGTTTCCAGGACCCGAAATACTTCTCCACCTGTTTTAAAAAACAATTTGGCGTACAACCCAAAGAGTTCCTCGAGAGCCTCAGTGCTTAAAACTGCAAAAAAAACAAAATTCTCAATTGTCAATTATCAATTGTCAATTTATTATTGTACCTTTGCAACGGATATCTTAATCCCAAAAACTTACAATCATGGCTAAACAAAAGAAATTCATCCTCCAAGAGAGTGAGATCCCAACACAGTGGTACAACATTCAGGCAGACATGCCCAACAAACCGATGCCCCCCATCCATCCTGCTACGAAGCAGCCCCTGGGTGTCGATGACCTCGCACACATCTTCCCCCGTGAGTGTTGCGTGCAGGAACTCGACACAGAGCATCGCTGGATAGATATCCCTGAGGAAGTGCTCGACAAGTACAAGTTCTATCGTTCTACTCCGCTGGTGCGCGCCTACGCCCTTGAAGAGGCCCTTGGCACCCCTGCCCACATCTACTTCAAGAACGAATCCACCAACCCCCTCGGTTCACACAAGATCAACTCCGCCCTGCCCCAGTGCTACTACGCTAAGCAGGAAGGTACAACCAACGTGACCACCGAGACAGGTGCCGGACAGTGGGGTGCTGCCCTCTCCTACGCCGCCAAGATCTACGGTCTCGACTGCGCTGTCTATCAGGTGAAGATTACCATGCAGCAGAAGCCTTATCGCTCTAGCATCATGCGCACTTTCGGTGCCGTGGTGACAGGTTCGCCTTCGATGTCCACCCGTGCCGGTAAGGATATTCTGACCAAAGATCCGACGCACAGTGGCTCTCTCGGCACTGCCATCTCAGAGGCTGTCGAACTGGCTACCACCACACCAAATTGCAAATATACTCTGGGTTCCGTGCTCAACCACGTAGGTCTGCACCAGACCATCATCGGTCTGGAGGCAGAGAAGCAGATGCAGATGGCCGGTGAGTATCCCGACATGGTGATTGCTTGCTTCGGTGGTGGTTCCAACTTCGGCGGTATCGCCTTCCCCTTCATGCGTCACAACCTCAGCGGTGAACGTCACACCGAGTTCATTGCTGCCGAACCCGACAGTTGTCCGAAACTCACACGCGGTCAGTTCCGCTACGACTTCGGCGACGAGGCCGGCTACACCCCACTGCTGCCGATGTACACCCTCGGTCATAACTTCAAGCCGAGCAACATCCACGCTGGCGGTCTGCGCTATCACGGTGCCGGCATGATCATCTCCCAGTTGATTAAGGACGGCTACATGAAAGGTGTTGATATCCCACAACTCGAGACCTTCGAGGCCGGTATGCTCTTCGCCCGTACCGAGGGCATCATCCCCGCACCGGAGAGTTGTCACGCCATCGCTGCCACTATCCGCGAGGCAAACAAGTGTAAGGAGACAGGCGAGGAGAAAGTTATTCTCTTTAACCTCTCTGGTCACGGACTCATCGATATGCCAAGTTACGAGTCGTTCATCAAGGGTGACCTCCAGAACTACACCGTCACCGACGAGATGATTGCAGCGAACCTTGCAGAACTCGACAAACAGTCATAATCTAGAAGCCGAAAGTCAAACTTTCGGCTTCTTTTTTAAACGGATATACATTCTCGGTGATTTATATGTGCAACCGTTTGCACTACATAACTCGCATATTTATAGCCAATTGAAGTATCACCTGTCTGCTTTTTGCTTATCTTTGCACCAGAAATCAATAATCAAGGATAATGAACCAACTAAAAGCAATAAAGATGAACAAGGCAACACGTTTCGCGAGACTACTCGCACTACTATTTACTATTCACTTTTCACTCATCACTGCTACCGCCCAAGGCTGGCCGCAGGATTACCCTGGCGTGATGCTTCAGGGTTTCTTCTGGGACTCCTTCAATGACACCCAGTGGACACGACTGGAAAAGCAGGCCGACGACCTGGCCACCACATTCGACCTGGTATGGGTACCTCAGAGCGGCAACTGTGGCGGCACGTCGATGGGCTATGACGATCTGTACTGGTTTAACCAGAACAGCAGTTTCGGCAGTGAGGCCGAACTACGTTCGATGATCAAGACCTTCAAAGAGAAGGGCATCGGCACCATTGCCGACGTGGTGATTAACCACCGCAAGAACGTAAGCAATTGGGTAGATTTCCCGAAGGAAACCTACAATGGTGTGACATACGAGATGGTATCGACGGACATCTGTGCCAACGATGACGGCGGTGAGACGAAGAAATGGGCCACACAGAACGGTTACAGTCTCAGCACGAACAACGATACTGGCGAAGGCTGGGACGGTATGCGCGACCTCGACCACAAGAGCGAGAACGTGCAGAAGAGCGTGAAAGCCTACCTGAAGTATCTATTGGAAGACCTCGGCTATACAGGTTTCCGCTACGACATGGTGAAAGGCTACAGTGCATCCTATACAAAGATGTATAACGAAGACAGCAAGCCGCAGTTCTCCGTTGGTGAGTGCTGGGACAGTTCCAACACCATCAAGAACTGGATTGACGGCACAGATAAGACCAGCGCCGCCTTCGACTTCCAGTTCCGCTACACTGTGCGCAACGCCATCAACAAAGGCGACTGGACCTATCTCGGCAAGCAGAACGATGGCAACTGGCCCCTCGTCAGCAAGGACTATCAGAGCGGAGCCTATCGCCAGTATGCCGTTACCTTTGTAGAGAATCACGACACGGAGAAACGCGCTAACGCCGCCCAGGATCCCATCAAGAAGGACACGCTGGCAGCCAATGCCTATCTGTTAGCCATGCCCGGCACGCCGTGCGTCTTCCTGACCCACTGGAAAGCCTATAAGCAGGATATTGCCAATATGGTGGCAGTACGTAAGGCCGTGGGCATCACTAATACCAGTACGCCTACCAACATGGCCTCAAGCAAGGACTACTATGCCGTGCAGACCATAGGCACCAACGGTAAGTTGCTCTGCGTGGTAGGCACCAAAGCCGACAGTTACGAGCCAACAAGTACAGAATGGAAGAAAGTCCTCAGCGGCTACCACTATGTCTATTACGTCAGCGGCATTGAGCCAGAGAGCATCGTCTATCCGACATTTATGGCCAGCACTTTCCAGTCCTATACCATCACCGTCCATGTGAATGCAGACCAGGTAGAATGGAGCAGTGTGAACTTCTGGACGTGGGGTGGCGACGGCAGTCATGCGCCAAAGAACGGCAACTGGCCTGGTGACAAGGTAACGAGCACCACCGAGATGGGCGGCAAGACATGGTACACGCAGACCTACACTATCAACGAGGATTATGATGCCGTGAGTTTCGTGTTCAGCACAGGCTCTGGCAGTCCGCAGACAGTCGATGTCACGAATGTCACCAAAGACAAGTTCTTCGAGATTACCACTACCAAGAACAGTGAAGGAAAGTATCTGGTGGATGATGTGACGGAGAATTACAGTTCCGGCATCAGTCCTGTGTTCACAGAGACTATCGGTGACGGGAAGGTCTATACCCTCGACGGACGACTGGTACGCACAGACGGAAACCTCCAGCAATTACCCAAGGGCATCTATATCGTCAACAAACGGAAAGTTGTCCTCCGATAAAGTGAAACTTTGTTAAAGTTTTCCATTTTCATGCAAGTTTTTACTACTTTTGCCATTAAATAGATAGTAAGACAAATAAAAACGCTTACGAAAAAATCGTGAGCGAATTTAAAGGCATGAAAAAATATATATTGGTATTTGTCTGTATGATGTTCGTCATACAGAATGTTGGGGCTCAGGGGTACTTCCCCTCCGCTGCTGATTATGCTCGCCTGTATATAGGGTCTGTTGAACCACAGTACCAAACAACATTGTGGCATAATATCCCATATTATGGGGACAACACAAGAATGTATAAAGGCCGCATCAGTTATTATGGTGTGGTCTATGACGACGTTCAACTCCGTTTTGACCAACTGAAACAGAGAGTTGTTGTCCTCTCTCCTGTGGGAAGTGTTTTTTGTCTGCCTGAGCAAGATTACATCGACTGGTTTGAGATGGATGGGCACAGATATGTGCATGATCCAGAGGATAGCACACGATTTGCGTCTCTGCTTTGTGATGGAAGCACTAATGGCATTCGTCTTTATCATAGTGTATGGAAGGTTTATAGTGGTGAAAACTATTTTGGAGGAAAAAAATCTCAAAAGTTACTCAGTACCAACGAGTATTATACGCTAATTACTCCCGACGGAGAGAAGTATCATGTGAAGCGCGCTTCGGATGTTGCGAAACTCTTTCCTGAACAGAAAAGACAGATCAAGCAGTTTGCAAAACAGAATCGACTTTCCTTCTCAAAGAGTGAGCGTGAGAGAAGTCTTACAAAAGTGATTGGGAGCGTGAAGGGCTCACCGATGGATATAGAGGTAAGAGGTAAGGGACAAGAGGTAAGAGAATACCAAGGAGGGAATACTCCAGCAGCAGACATTTCTCTCACCTCTCACCCCTCACCTCTCACCTCTGAATCCCTCATCACCGGTATTCCCGTTCTTGATAGCGATACATTGTCCATGGTGGGGTCGGATAAGACCAAGGTCTATGTGGTACCAGGTGTGAAGAAAGCAAGGGCAAGTATCTCCGATGATCAGGAACTTGACGAGATCGTCGTTGTTGGTGGACGTCAGTCGGCAGTGAATAGCATAACGATGGGTTCCGAGAAGTTTAAGCCTCAGATACTGAAGAACATCCCATCTGCCTTTGGCGAGTCAGATATCATGAAGATCGTACTTACGCTGCCAGGTGTCACTACCGTTGGAGAGGCTTCAAGCGGCTATAATGTGCGAGGCGGTGCCACCGACCAGAACCTGATACTTTTCAATGGCGGGACAGTATATAATCCGTCACACCTTTTCGGACTGTTCACGTCGTTCAACTCCGACGCGGTTGAGGATGTGGAATTGTTCAAGTCGAGTATTCCTGTCGAATACGGTGGCAGGATCAGCAGTGTGTTGAAAGTAACCTCAAAGGAGGCAAACATGCAGAAGTTTACGGGTTCGGCAAGTATTGGTGCGCTGACCAGTAAGGCGAATTTGGAGATACCTGTCGTCAAGGATCATGTATCGCTATTGTTGAATGGTCGTACAACATATAGCGACTGGATTCTCAAGAAATTACCAGAGGATAGTGGCTACAAGAACGGCTCTGCCAGTTTCTATGATTTCGGTGGCGTACTGACATGGAGGATTAATAATATGCATCGTCTCAAGGTGTTTGGCTATTGGAGTAAGGATAAGTTCTCATTCAGTTCACAAGATAATTATGGCTATCAGAACCGTAACATCTCTGCAGAGTGGCGCTCTATCCTGAATGAAAATATGACGGCAACACTTTCTGCCGGACTTGACCACTACGATTATTTCAATGAGGACTGGGGCACTGCTTCCATGGCTGCCCGACTAAGTTTCGGCATTGACCAGTTATGGGGTAAGTTACATATCCGTCAGCGTCTTTCCGAAAAGGAATCTCTCTCTTATGGTCTCTCCGTGCAGCATTATGATGTGCAGGGTGGTAAGTATGAGCCTATCGGTGAGGAGTCATGCATCAAGACAGATCAGTTACAGAAAGAAAAGGCGTTGGAGAGCGCAGTATATATTGACTATGAACGCTCGCTCACAGATAAGTTAACGGTTTCTGCCGGTTTGCGCTATTCTATGTTCAATGCGCTTGGTCCTCGCGACGTGAATATTTATGCTGATGGTGAACTTCCTGCAGAAGCAACTTTGTTGGAGACACGTAGTGAGACAGGTATCATCAAGACCTATCATGCGCCTGAGATACGTCTGTCGGCTCGCTATTCCCTCAAGGAGAATCTTTCTTTAAAGGCAGGCTTCAACACGATGCGCCAGTACATCCATAAGGTGTCGAATACTTCCATCATGTCGCCGACGGATATCTGGAAACTCTCCGACTATAATATCAAACCGCAGAATGGCTGGCAGGTGGCTGCTGGTATCTACCATGAGACAGCCGGCAAGAAGTACGAGTTCTCTGCGGAAGTCTATTACAAGCATATTAGCGACTATCTCAACTACCGCAGTTCCGCAGTCCTGCTGATGAACCATCACCTTGAGACCGACGTGATCTCAACCAAGGGACAAGCATACGGCATAGAACTTCAGGCGAAGAAGCCTATAGGCAGGTTGAATGGATGGGTGAGTTATACCTTCGCACGCTCTTTGCTCCGCCAGGATGACAAGCGGGTAGCAGTGCCTCTGAACAATGGCGACTGGTATCCTTCCGAATACGACAGGCCTCATGAGGTGAAGGCTGTGCTCAACTTTAAGTTTACCGAGAGATATAGCCTTTCCAGCAACTTCAACTATGCCACAGGTCGTCCGACGACACTGCCAGCCGGAAAATACTACGACTCGTATAATAAGAAATACATGCCGTACTATACAGACCGCAACAAATACCGTATTCCTGACTACATGCGCTTGGACCTTGCGTTTAATATTGAGCCGACTCATAAGTTGACTTCATTCCTTCATACGTCTTTCTCCATAGGTGTGTATAATGCCCTTGCTCGCAAAAATGCCTATAATGTCTATTATGTCACCGAGGGTGAGGATATAAAGGGATATAAACTCTCTGTGTTTGGCACTGCCATTCCTTATGTCTCACTTAATATACGATTCAACTAAGATATGATGAAACTGATAAAATCGATATATTTTGTGCTTTGTCTCCTGACAGGCATTTCACTGTCGGGCTGTATTGAAGAATTTGAAGCAGATGTTCCTGACGAAGATTCCAACTTACTTGTTGTTGAAGGCTCGATATGTGCTAACAGAATGAACAAGTTTACGCTGTCACATACACAGGGTCTCAATTCTACCTATGAACATAACATAGTATGGGGAGCAAAAGTCTCTATATGCGGAAACGACGGTTCTGAATACATGACGACGCAGGAAAACAGCGGATATTACACCTGCTGGATTGACGCCCTCTCTCCTGATGTGGAATACTATCTGCATATTGAGTATGACGGTGAGGTCTATGAGTCTGAACCTCAGAAACCTCTGCGTACCGAGGCTATCGCTAACGTAAGTGGGACGCAGGACACACCGGAAAGCAGTATCGATGTGCTCATCACTCCCGACACACCTTTTGATCCTAATCAGACGAATTACTATTCGTGGACATACGACGAGACGTGGGAAGTACATTCCGACTATTCGACCCACATGTATTTCGACACAGAAACAATGAAGCGCGTGTTTCAGAACAACCTCTTTCCTGAGGTTGGATGGAAAGATGCGACAGGCTCGACGATCATGGTTGGCGCTAGCACCAATTACGATGGTCAGCACATCCAGAGACTCAAACTATACGACATAGACCGTAGCGATGAGCGTGTCTATTACATGTATAGCGGTATGGTCTATCAACGTGCCATCACAAAGGCAGAGTACGAGTATGAACTGGCACGGCGTCAGGCTGGTTCAGAGATGGGAGGACTGTTCACGCCACAACCGTCTGCCCTGCCAACCAATATCCATTGTCTCACGTCAAACAAGCGTGTGATCGGTTTTGTTGGCTGCTCGTTGAATACGAGTGAATACCGGTTCTTCCTCAATGCCAAAGATTTCTCCATATACCGTCCTCAGCGAGAGGATACCCGTGTATGGTTCAAAAACTTAGGCGATGAAGGTTGTTGCCAGATGGTAGAGAAAGGCATGTACCTGTGCGAATGGGATGAAGGCTATGATAAAGGGGTTCTTGTAGTGAAGACGGCATGGGCATACGATTTCCAACTCGATGTCAGATTCAAAGGAGCATATATCGAAAAACCCGATTTTTGGCCACAAGAAGAAGATGATGATGATGAAAGCAATGAAAATGAATAGCAGAATAATGTCACTGATAGCAGCATTGGTGCTTTCCCTGAGCACCTTTGCCGCAAGTATTGAGACAGACCGCACCTGGTATCTTGCCGGTGAGGCGATGAAAGTCAGCGTGACTGCTGACAATGCCCTGATAGCCTACGCAGAACTGTGTGACACGTATGGTCTGGCGGCTGGTACCGTGTTAAGTGTCAAGGAGGGAACGGGAACTGGCATTATCGAACTGCCTTCCAACCTCCATAGCGGGTATTATGTATTGTCAGTCTATACTCGCCACAACATCAGGGTGTCTCAACAACTTGTCGCTGTCGTCAATCCCCTTCGCAAGAGCGAGGACGACGACATTGAATGGGTCAGGATCACGCATCCCGACTCCCTGAGTTATCCGCAGACAGGCGAAGAGACGAGTTTCTCCACTTTGGTAAAGGATGCCGATGTACGCGAGACGGAAGGCCACATCATCAAGGCTCGTATAAAAAACGCCTATGACGGCCATATCTTCAAGAGCAGTCAGATTATCCCTTCCTTAGCCATCATAGGAAAACAGATACATTATTTTGAGGGGAAGATGGAGGATGACTCCACTGCCGTCTTCTACACCTACGGCATTCAAGGCAAGCAACCGTTAGTGCTCTCTGCAGCATCATCCACAGGCGTTAGTCTGCCTATCGAGATGATCAGTCCTTTTGTCACCTTGCTCCCCAAGCGTCTCCCGCATCTCGTGTTCCATTATAAGCGCAGCGAGGTGGAAGCCCGCTCCATGGACATGCAACGGCATCAGATAGCCATTGCACCTGCCAAGCATGAAATAAAACTGGGTGATTTTTCTGATGACACGGCAGAAGATGTCGTACCATTAGACTATGATGAAACAGTGCTTGGCACCAAACCTTATCTGACCTATAATCTTGACGAGTACCGTCAGTTCCACACCATCCGTGAGGTGCTTATCGAATATGTGAGTTGCGTCAATCACAGGAAGGTCAATGGTGTAACACAGATGTTTGTCCGTAAAGAGCAAGACCCCTACAATACGACTCTTCCGACACTGGTGCTCATCGATGGTATGCCCGTCTTCGACGCAGAACAACTGTTGAACTACGACGCCCGTCGTATTCACTATATCAATATCTACGGTGATCAATACACATTTGGTAATGGCATCTATAATGGCATACTGTCGTTTGTCTCACGCACTGGACGACTCACCAACTATCCGACAGACCCCAACGTCCAGTATCTGGTGTATGAATTCCCGTCTGTTTCTCAGTATTAATGAAAATTTGTTTAACGGAAGAAGTCACAGGTGATAGTGAAGAGTAAAGAACAACGCTCATCACATGGTGACAGAAAATGAATGATATCAGCCTGATTTTATAAAATATCAGGCTGATATTTTTTGATTTCGGCCTGTTTTTGATAAATTTCAGCCTACTTTTGGGGCTATATGTAATAACCTACCCATGCATCTACCTATATAGTTGTAATACTCCAAAAAGAAGCGACCCTTCCGGCCCTCGTGACCCCTAAACTCTATTCTGCCATTTCACTCTTCGAAGAACTTGGGGGTCGGAAGGGTCACAAGGGCCGCTTCTTTTCTGCATATCCCTACTAACGCATACGCGCAAGGAACTATTTACTATCTTATTTCACAACAACCTTTTCTGTCAGAACCTCCTTGCCAACGGTTACCTTGACAATGTATATGCCCTTCGGCCATCCTGCGGTGGAAATTGTTTCAGAGCGGCTCGTCGATGACTGCGTTGCCATCAACTGGCCCGTTGTGGCACTTCGAACCTCAACCGTCCACGACTGATCTTGGCTCAAGCCCCTATCAGAGGCTTCATCCCCATTCAGCGTAACAGTAATGCCACTCTCTCC
>JAGCPK010000153.1 GCA_017965725.1 Prevotella sp. | reverse complement strand
GGCGAACAGCAGCATTTCAACAAGGCAAACAGTCCGCTGATATCCGATATCATGGTGGCTAGCCATGCAGCAAGAGACGGCTCGGTATGGTTTGGTACTTACAACGGTGGTCTGGTGCGCGTGGTCAATGGTCAGGTGAAGGTCTATTCTGCCTCCAGCGCCGAAGGCTCGTTGGCCAACAACAACGTGTGGTCGGTTACGGAGGATAAGTGGGGTGACATCTGGATCGGCACCTTGGGTAGTGGCGTGCAGCGTCTGAATCTGAAGACAGACAAGTTCAGGACCTATGACCCCAACAACAGTAACCTGAAAGAGATTTTCATGACATCGGCCAACTGGAATAAAAAAGGCTGGCTCGTGGTGGGACACTCCCAATACTATTCGTTCATCAATCCTGTCAGTGGCAAGGTGATCAACTTCACGATTCCTGCTGTCCCTGGTCAGCCGGTAGCCAATGCCAACAACGTTTGTGTGATGGAGGATAGTCGTGAATTGATATGGTATGGCTCTACCTCCGGTTGCTGTATCTATGACCGAAAGACGGGCAAGCAGACGACGCTCGACATGACCAACGGTCTGATAGGCTCCAGCGTGGCAGGTGTTGCCGAGGATAAACTCCACACCATGTGGGTGGTGACCGATCATGGTGTATCAAACGTTGTGCCGAAGAAGGAAGAGAATGGCGAGTGGTCGTTCCTGGTGCGCAGTTTCAGCAGCAAGGACGGTCTGCAGCAGGGACCTTACAACAAGCGTTCTATCAGTTGTACGCGCGATGGCCTGATCCTCGTGGGTGGCGTAGGTGGCGTGGATGTCATCGACCCCAAGCTGGTGGCCAATGTCAACAATACGGAAAAACCCATCTTCAGCGGCCTGAAGCTCTTCGGTCAGGAGATGAGTGTAGGCAAGGAATACGAGGGGCGTGTCATCCTCAAGAAGGCGCTCAACGAGCTCGAGGAACTGACGCTGCGCCATGACGAGAACCAGTTTACCATTCAGCTGGGTACCGACAAGGGCGAGATTCATAACACCTCGCGCTTTATCTATATGCTGGAAGGCTTCAGCGACAAGTGGATCAAGACTGAGCCACAGGACCCGAACATCACCTATATGTCGCTCCACCATGGCGACTATGTGCTCCATGTGCGTATGCTCAACGAGGATGGTTCGATGGGTCAGAACGAGGCTGTGCTGAAGATCTCCATCACGCCCCCGCTGCTTCGTAACCGTTGGATGCTGTTGGCCTTCCTGCTGTGTGTCGGAGGAGGTGTCTACTTCTGGCGTCGCCTCTTCTTGAAACGTCAGGCTGACACCGTAGAGCGTGAGCATCTGCGTATGGAGGTGATGAAGAAGCAGTGGATGAACGAGATGAAGACCCAGCTCATGAAAGAAGTTGGTATGGAAGAGCAGAAGCAACGAGCACGTACCAGTGAGGATATGGCATGGGGCATGAAGCCTGAAGACCTGCATAAGACCCCAGGCGACCTGCAGGAGTTTATGAAGGAGCAGTGTGCCCAGTTCAAGGCTCCGGAAGGCAAGCGCCTGAAGTTTACCTTCTTCCCCTTGGCACCCGACCTCTCTATGGAATTCGACCGCGATATGCTGGGACAGGCCATCCAGATTCTTCTGAACAACTCGGTGATGTTCTCGCCCAGCGACTGCCGTATCAAGGTGTTTGTAGACAAGACCGACAAGAACGGCTCCATCCGCATCTCGGATAATGGTATCGGATTGCCCGAGGAGGCTAAGGAACATATGTTCGACCCCGTAGTCAGCGACGACGATCCTGGCGTGTGCCTGCATATCGTGAAGGATATTGTGACGGCCCATGGCGGTACGGTTACTGGCGACAATAATGCCGGAGGTGGAAGCGTGTTCACCATCACCCTGCCGCTTGATGGCGTGGGCGATGATGTGGAAGAGGCTGTACTGATGGATGATGAGAACTAATATTAACATTATAAAAACCAATTTATGAAGAAATTACTAACGATGGTGTCTGCCCTCCTGATGGCCGAAACGCTCATGGCCGCAGAGGTACAGACGAGTGGAAACAGTGTGTTGATCCGTCCTGACGGAGGTCAGGCCAAGGTCATCTGTCTGGAAGTGATGAACGACAACATTATCCGTGTGCGAGCCACCTCGAAGGCTGATTTGCCCCAGAAGCCGGCTTCGTTGATGATTGTCCCCCAGACGGCTCCCCAGAAGGGCAGTTATACGATGAACGACGAGGGAGAGACAGTGGTGGTTAAGGCCAAGAACGTGAAGGCCGTGGTGCAAAAGGCTACGGGTGAGATCACCTTCTTCGATGCCAAAGGCAACCAACTGTTGAAGGAAGCCAAGGACGGAAAGCAGTTCTGGGACTTCACCGTACCTGAGCGGGAACTTGGCATCAAGACGGGCTATACGGTGCCTGAGGAGCAGAAACATGGACTCTCCTGGCAGATGAAATTTGATAGCCCAGACGATGAGGCCTTCTATGGTCTCGGACAGCACCAGAGTGAGGAGTTCAACATGAAAGGCAAGAACGAAGACCTGTTCCAGTATAATACGAAGGTGTCGATACCGTTCGTTGTGTCAAACAAGAACTACGGACTGTTGTGGGACTCTTACAGCTACTGTCGTTTTGGCAATCCTAACGACTATCTGCAGCTGAACCGCGCCTTCAAGCTTTACGATAAGAACGGCAAGGAAGGTCACCTGACAGGTACCTATGTCGATGCTAGGGGTAAGAAACTCGTGCGCGACGAGGACAGTATCTATTATGAATATGGTACGCCCGAGAAGTCGGAGATTGCCTTGAAGACAGACAATGGCGGTATCAAGAACTTCCCCAAGGGCATCAATCTGATGGGTGCCAACGTCACCTACGAGGGCTTCATCGAGCCCGAATGCTGCGGCAAGTGCAAGGGTAAGAGCCAGCTCTATCAGTTTATCCTGTATTATTCAGGTTATGTGAAGGTATACATTGATGGCAAGGAGGTGGTGCCCGAGCGTTGGCGCACAGCCTGGAACCCTAATACCTATAAATTCTCTACCGAGTTGCAGAAGGGCAAGCGTGTACAGCTGCGCATAGAATGGCGTCCTGATGGCGGCGAGGCCTATTGTGGTCTGCGTGTGTCTGAGCCTCGCAACAAGGAGCAGCGTGAGCAGCTCTCCATCTGGAGTGAGATGGCCAAGGATATGGACTACTACTTCATCGCAGGTGAGAATCTGGATCAGGTGGTTTCGGGTTACCGTACTCTGACGGGTAAAGCATCTCTTTACCCGAAGTGGGTATTGGGCTTCTGGCAGAGTCGTGAGCGTTATAAGACGCAGGATGAGATCGAGGGTACGCTGGCTGAGTTCCGTAAGCGTCATATCCCCATCGACAATATCGTACAGGACTGGAAATACTGG
>JAGCPK010000152.1 GCA_017965725.1 Prevotella sp. | reverse complement strand
GCTCTATCGACGCAGTTCGTGGTGGGTGGTGGCTCTCATTGCCGTCTGTTGGCTGTTGCAGGTGCTCTGCGATCCAAGTGGCGAAATACTCAATCGCCTGCGCTATAATTTCATCGGAGGGATGCTTCCCTTCGGATTAGGATTAATCATAGCAAGAATTCCCAGCCTGGGAACAAATTATTCCCAGCCTGGGAACAAATTATTCCCACGTTGGGAATATTTGGCTTGGCTTTTGTTCGCCATCCTCTCCTGCGTGTTGGTCTTCGTGATGTGCTTCAACTTCCAGACGTGGTTCTGGATTCCCGTCTTCATCATCATCGGCTGTGTGGCGATAGTGAAAGTGATGCCAGAGGTAGTGCTGAAAGTGTTCGTCTGGTTCGGCGGTATCTCCGCAGCGATGTTCGTGGCACATCCCATAGCCCGTAAACTCTTTATCACTGTGGCGTGGAAACAGGACATCTATGATGGTCTGATGCTCTACGTCATTGTGGCTATTGCCCTCTCATGGGCTGTAAAACAGATTATTGACCGTATCCCAAAGCCTACGCTATGAAGAAAGTTGTTGTTTTTGATTTTGACGGAACATTGACGAAAAAAGATACGTTTGTGGCGTTTATCCGTTATGCCTGTGGCAACAGGGCTTTTGTCTTGGGCTTCCTGTGGTATGCACCTCTGTTGATGCTGATGATACTGCACCTCTACCCCAACGACAAGGCCAAGCAACGGGTATTCTCCCATTTCTTCAAGGGAATGTCGTTGAAGACTTTCGACAATCTCTGTCAACGATTCGCCCGTGACAACCGACATCTGTTGAGACCACAAGGCATTCAGACGCTGCAACAGGCTCAGGCAGATGGCAGCGACGTGTTCATTGTCAGTGCCTCCATCGACAACTGGGTGGAGCCCTTTTTTCCTGAAACGAAAGTGTTGGGTACGCAGGTTGAAGTGAAAGACGGACGGTTGTCGGGTCGTTTCCTCAGCAAGAACTGCTATGGCCAGGAGAAGATAAACCGACTCTTGGAAAAGTACCCCCATCGTGAGGAATACCACCTGACGGCCTATGGCGACAGTCAGGGCGACAAGGAACTGTTGGCCTTTGCCGACGAGTCACATTTTAAACCTTTCCGCTGATGTCACCACTGAAGATATTCAAAGTCAAACGCGAAGAACGTCTCCAGGCTGTGGTGGCACTGGTTGTGATTGTCGCCTTCAATGCCCTCTTCATCTGGCGGATGCACGACCTGTTCATGCAACCAGGTTTCGGACCCTATTGGAAGGTTTTCGAACGGGAGTTACATCTTTCTGGCTACGATCCTTTGACCTACTTAGGAGTGACTGACTGGGATGTGGTGTATCAGGTGTACCGCCACCCATTGCTGGCCTTTATGATCTGGCCGTTCTGGTTGCTGAACGAAGGATTGACGGCACTCTTCGGAGTCAACTGCGTGCAATATATCGTGGCATTGCCGTTGATGATATGTTCCTTCTATTCCTATATCTTCCTCTATCGCATCCATCGTGAAGTGATCCAGTTGGAACGCTGGGACGCGACATTGTTGACAGCCTTCTATTTCTCCTTTGCGTATATCCTGTTGTCAGTCATCGTGCCAGACCATTTTACCATCTCGATGTTCCTGCTACTTATCACACTCTACATCTCGGGCGTGTGCATCCTGAAAGGCAGGGAGTTCAAGTGGTGGCAGTCTGCCATCCTTTTCTATATGACGGCTGGTGTCACGCTGAGCAATGGCGTAAAGGTCTTCCTCTCTGGCTTCTTCGTGAATCTGAAGGATTTCTTCCGCCCCAAATATCTGCTTCTGGCGGTAATCCTCCCAGCAGGTCTGTTGTGGGCTACAGCCACCTGGGAATACCAGCAGTATGTGTTGCCCAAGGAGAAGGTGCGTGAAGAACTGAAACAGCGAAAGGTCGAAGAACTGAAGGCACGCGTGGCACAGATGACACCAGAGGAAAAGGCGAAGTTTGAGGAAAAGAAGGCAAAGCGTCAGGAAGTGTTGCGCCGTCAGGCTGCGAAGACAGGTAAACCGATGGAGGATCATGGTTTCCTGAAGTGGACAGATATCACCACCTCCCGTTGGCAATCCGTTTATGAGAATCTCTTTGGGGAGTCAGTGCAGTTCCATCAACAACATTTCCTGGAAGACACACTGGTCCATCGCCCTGTATTCGTGACGTACGACTGGGCGTGGAGTTACTGGATAGAAGCGCTGGTGGTGTTGCTTTTCATCGCCGGTATCTGGTGCGGACGCAGGAGTCGTTTCATCTGGCTCTGTCTCTCCTGCTTCGGCTTCGATATGTTCATCCATCTCGTCTTGGGCTTCGGCATCAACGAGATCTTCATCATGGCACCCCATTGGCTCTTCGTACTTCCCATCGCCACAGCCTACCTTTTCCGTGAAGTCAGCACCCGCTGGCTCCGCATCCCTGTCATGTTGCTAACGCTATACCTATTTATATATAATGGGTATCTCCTCACCAATTTCCTCCTGACACCCATCAAGGCCACCCTTTAGGGTTCGAATTCAAGACTGAGTTGTCCGTCACCCAAGAGATTATAACTCTTACGGTGATAGGGCGTGATACCATATTGCTTGATGGCCTCACGGTGTTTCTTCGTGGGATAGCCTTTATTCGAGAGCCAGTCGTATTGCGGATATTCCTTCGCAAGTTCATTCATATAGTCGTCACGATAGGTCTTGGCGAGGATACTCGCTGCTGCAATAGAAAGGTATTTTCCGTCACCCTTCACAATCGTGGTATAAGGTACCTTAGCCGAACTCCCCGTCCCTTTTAGGAGAGGGTTTTTGGGTGGGGTCCAGGGTTTGAAGCGGTTGCCATCTACGATGATGGCCTCAGGACGAACAGTCAACTGATCCAAGGCTCGGTGCATGGCAAGGATGGAGGCATTCAGGATGTTGATCTTGTCAATCTCCTCGGGTGTCACGATGCCCACTGCCCAGGCCACAGCATCACGCTCGATGATCTCACGGAGTTCATAGCGGCGTTTCTCCGTCAACTGCTTTGAGTCATTCAACAGTTCGTTCTGATAGTCCTCTGGCAAGATGACTGCAGCGGCATAGACACTGCCTGCCAAACAACCTCGCCCAGCCTCATCGCAGCCGGCCTCAATCTTCCCCTCGTAAAAATGACTCTTTAGCATTGATTCTGTACTTATCACTTATCACTTCTTCTATCAGAACATCTGAGAGACCCTGCGGATACCTGCGACAAGCGTATCGATTTCCTCCTTTGTATTATAGATGGCAAACGAAGCCCTCACTGTACCAGAAATGCCCAGGCGATCCATCAGGGGCTGGGCGCAGTGATGACCTGTGCGCACAGCGATTCCCAGACGATCCAAGAGCGTTCCCATATCCAAGTGGTGGATGTCACCTACATTGAAACTCACAACGGCATCTCGTCCACTGGAAACTGGGCCATAGATATGCATATCTGGAATCGTCTGCAGTTGTTCCATACAGTAGCGGGTGAGTGCCTGTTCATGCTGTTGGATAGCCTCAAAACCGATGGAATCGATATATTCGATGGCTTTGGCCAAACCGTGGGTGGCCACATAGTCAGGAGTGCCTGCCTCAAACTTAAACGGCAGACGCTCGAAGGTAGTTTTCTCCCACGTCACCTTGTCGATCATCTCGCCTCCGCCCTGATAGGGCGGCAGTTTGTCGAGCCATTCCTCCTTACCGTAGAGCACACCAATACCCGTTGGTCCGTACATCTTATGGCCGCTGAAGGCAAAGAAGTCACAATCCATCGCCTGCACATCCACCTTGAAATGAGGAGCGCTCTGGGCACCATCGACTAAGACGGGGATACCATGTGCATGAGCCATCTTGATAATCGCCTCCACAGGATTGATGGTCCCCAGCACATTGCTGACATGCGCCACACTGATGATCTTGGTGCGATCAGAAATCAACGATTCCAACTGATCTATAAAAAGGATTCCATCATCCGTAATGGGCAGGTGCTTCACAATAATCCCCCGTTTCATCGCCTGCAACTGCCATGAAACGATGTTCGAGTGATGCTCCATCTCCGTGACGATCACCTCGTCGCCCGCCTGCATCTGACTCTCGCAGAACGACGAAGCCACGAGATTGATTGCCTCCGTTGTGCCACGTGTAAAGACGATCTCCTCCGTCTTCCTGGCATTGATAAACTCGCGTACTTTTTCACGAGCCGCCTCGTGCAGATCCGTTGCCTGCTGACTCAGGTAATGCACCCCACGATGCACATTGGCATTCACATTGAGGTACTCGTCCCTCATCGCATCAAGCACACATAGCGGCTTCTGCGTCGTCGCTGCATTGTCGAGATAAACCAGCGGCTTGCCATATACCTCACGAGCCAGAATGGGGAAATCCTCACGTACCTTATTTATATTGTAACTCATATCACATATTTTGTGCAAAGGTACAAAAAAGATGCTATCCCACCAAATAAAAGTTCAAAATAGAAAAACTTGCTACTATTAATGGCCGCAATTGTTTCTATTAATAGTAGCAAAATATTTCTAATATGCCATATTATTGCCCATTCCCCTGTTTTTTTGCCTGGAAATTTGGAATTGTCATTCAATTGTACTATCTTTGCACCCAAACCAAACTTATAAAACTTATTGCATATGAAACAATTTGTACTTGCATTGACGATGACAATGGCCCTGACTACTACGGCCTTTGCACAAAACAAAGTGAAGAATATTTATGCCAGTTCCCATAAACTGGACATAGAGATGATGCAAAACAGCGAACAGGCTATTCAGTTGAATCGCTTTTTCTTTGCAGGTTACAACACGCTCTGTCTGCCTTTCTCATTGACGGCTGAACAAATAGCACTTGCCGCCAAAGACCTGAAGGTGGAACGTCTGGCTGGCATCAAGCAAGAAGGAGCAACGCTGAACCTCTACTTTGTAGATTGTACTGCTGAAGGCATTCAGGCAGGTGTACCCTATCTAATCTACTCGCCCAAATCACAGTATCTGAAGGTGAAGAACACTGATGTCCTGAACTTCGATAAAGAACTCAAGACTGTTCGCATGGCTGACGACAATGGTAACGTCGTGACTTTCGGCAGCAGTTGGGAGAGTCTTGAGAGAGTAGGACATTATGGTATTCCCGCTAAGCAGGATGTGACACCACTGGAAAGCGTGCTGGTGAGGACTGAGGGAGACAAGACTTTCCTGCCCACACGCTGCGGCTTCACCTGGCTCCAGCAATCTGCATCAGCCAACGAGTTGAAGATTCAGCATGCTGCCAGCAGTGGTGAGGTGACAGCCATCTTAGGTGTTAAACTGAACCAAACTACGGATAGCGACACCTATGACCTTCAGGGTCACAAGACTTCCAAGAACGCCAAAGGGATTCTCATTCAAAACGGCAAAAAAACGATTGTTAAGTAATCTTGGATTATACAAATCAGGGGGCGATGAGCCCCCTGATTTATTTGCAGAGTCTGCAACCTGAACATTTGTTGAGTTCACCACGGAAACGCTTCTCCACGAGATAGTGTAGGCGATCACGGAGAGGCTCGAGATTCATGTGGTCGATGACCTCGTTGATGAAGGCGTTTTGCAGGAGGAGTTTGGCTTCTTCGAGGGAAATGCCACGCTGACGCATGTAGAAAAGGGCCGCATCATTGAGTTGTCCGACGGTAGAACCATGAGCGCACTTCACATCGTCGGCATAGATCTCAAGCATCGGCTGGGTGTACATACGAGCTTCCTTCGTCGCAGTGAGGTTCTGGTTGGTCATCTGCGAAGCAGTCTTTTGGGCACCATGCTCTACCAAGACTTTACCTGCAAAAGCACCAACTGCCTTGTTGTCGAGAACATACTTATAGAGTTCGTTCGACGTGCAATGAGGCACCTTGTGGGTGATGAGGGTATTGTTATCCACATGCTGCTGCTTGTCGGCTATCACACAACCATAGCACTGGCACTCTGCTCCCTCGCCAGAGAAAGTCAGGTCGAGTTTGTTGCGGGTGATACCGTTGTGTAGCGTGATGACATTGTGGTTGACACGGCTGTTGGCCTGCTGGTCGATATAGACATTACTCACACGAACATTCTTGGCATGAGTCTCTTCAAGGCAATATAGATCCAATGAGGCATTATCGCCTACATAGGCCTCGATGACCTGCGTAGCAAGGAAATGACGATCATCAGCAGCATGGTCGCAGAAGAGCATCTTGATTTCCGCCCCTTCCTCAAGGATGATGAGCACGCGACGGTTGACCATCAGATCTGACACCACGCGTTGGGCGTCCTGAGGGGTAGCCTTAAGTATATTGATAACCTGAATGGCACGATCGACCTTCACGTTCTTTGGCACATAAACGAAGAGACCGTCTTGCGCCAGCATCGTGTTAAGGGCTGTCACAGCGTCCCCGCTGGTCTTAGCAAGACGAGCATAATATTTCTCGATGAAATCAGGATTGTCGCGCAAAGAGCCAACAATGACACCCTCAGGCAAATGCCCTTGTCCGTGCAGGACTCCTGGCTCCTGACTCCTGACTCCCTTATAAAACGCATCGTTCACCACGAAATAGAGTGATGTAGAAAGGTTGGGCACATCGCAACGAAAGGCCTCATAAGGATCAACGGGTATTTCGAGGCGATTCAAGTTGACCCCATAATCTGGCTCGAAGAGTTTCTGAATATCGGTGTACTTGTATCGCTCCACCTTTTTTGAGGGGAAGCCCTGTGCCTTAAAGTGCTCGAAAGCCTCATCGCGCACAGCATTCATCGCCTCTGGGGCATGAGAGAATATCATCTCCCGTGCCTGCTGATAGAGATCAATATATTGTTGTTCACTATTCATTATTCACTATTCACTAGGGCGCAGCCCGCTTATTCCTCTCCTATCTCCTCTTTGATCCAATCGTAACCGTGCTCCTGAATCTGTTTAGCAAGCTCAGGACCACCCGTCTTCACAATCCTACCTTTATATAATATGTGGACGTATTGTGGACGGATCATCTCCAACAGACGGTCATAGTGAGTGATGACGATACATGAAGTTTCTGGTGTCTGGAGTTTATTCACACCCTCTGCCACGATACGCATCGCATCAACATCAAGACCAGAATCCGTCTCGTCGAGAATACTCAGTTTGGGCTCCAACATCGCCATCTGGAAAATCTCATTGCGCTTCTTCTCACCACCACTGAAACCCTCGTTGACTGAGCGGTTAGCCAGTTTCGAGTCGAGTTCGACAATCTTGCGCTTCTCACGCTGCAATTTTAGGAATTCAGCCGCATTCATCGGCTCCAGACCCTGATACTTACGCTTCTCGTTGATGGCAGCCTTCATGAAGTTGGTCATCGAGACACCAGGAATCTCCACAGGGTACTGGAACGACAGGAAGAGTCCTTCGTGCGCCCTGTCTTCAGGCTTCATCTCCAACAGATTCTTTCCGTTGAAGTAAGCCTCGCCCTCCGTCACCTCGTAAAGCGGATTACCCACGAGCACAGCACTCAGCGTTGATTTGCCAGAACCATTAGGTCCCATAATGGCATGCGTCTCACCATCGTTGATGACGAGGTCAATACCCTTCAATATCTCTTTGTCGCCGATTTTGGCATGTAAGTTCTTAACTTCAAGCATAATTTACTTTTTTACTTTGGGTTGTTGTCTGAAAAATCCAAAATACTGCCATGGAAATACAATCTTATATCCCATGGAAAAATAGACTCTATTCATATTTCCTTCACTGGAATAAAGTCTTCCTTCATAGTCGGTCGTATAGGAAGTCTTCCCACCTATGCCAAACCTATATCCTAATTCCAACTGCATTGCAATAGAATGTGTTATGAAGAAATCGCATCCAACAACAGGACCTAAACTGAGCCAAGGTAAAGAATAACTTCCCGCATCATGAAAAGACAAATTATCACATGTTCCTTCACGCTTTATGTCTATTTTACGCTTCCCAACATTAAAACCAGCGTCGAAACCGACATAAGGTTGAAGAAGCCATTTCTGCGGAGCAGGTCTATATCGTCCTCCACAACCAATATTCAACATAGTGGTCGTTGACATGTAGTCGTCACCATCTATCATTTCAGTATCGAAAACAGATGCTTTTATGGAAAAGGGTTTATGAGGAATATAAAACTCCACATCAAATCCTATAGGGGCAGGCAAACAATATGATTCATCACTATCGTATGTCGTTACAATATTGCCTTTATAGGGAACTGTTTGAGGGTCTTGAAGTCGTGAGAACCCAGTAAAAAGAGTCACAGACCACTTTTTTTCCTTCACTTCTTGTGCATTGACCCTATCAAATATGACAAGTAAACAAATGACAAGTAATAAAACACGATTTCCTCTTATCATCCTACGGTTCCTTCAAGTGATACACTTAATAACTTCTGGGCCTCAACTGCAAACTCCATCGGCAGTTTCTGGAGCACCTCCTTGGCATAACCATTGACAATAAGACCGACAGCCTGTTCTGTGGGGATGCCACGCTGGTTGCAATAGAAGAGTTGATCTTCGCTGATCTTTGACGTTGTGGCCTCATGCTCGAAGATAGCCGTATCGTTGTGCACATCCATATAGGGGAAGGTATGGGCACCACAATCCGAGCCTAAGAGCAGTGAGTCGCACGACGAGTAGTTGCGGGCATTGTCAGCGGTAGAGGCAGCACGAACAAGACCACGATAACTATTCTGCGAATGACCTGCTGAGATACCTTTCGAGATAATCGTGCTCTTGGTGTTCTTACCCAAATGAATCATCTTCGTGCCAGTGTCAGCCTCCTGATAGTTGTTCGTGACAGCGACAGAATAGAACTCCGCCTGGGAGTTGTCACCTCGTAAGATACAAGAGGGATATTTCCAAGTGATGGCAGAGCCCGTCTCCACCTGTGTCCACGAGAGTTTGGAATCGACACCACGCAGATCACCACGCTTCGTCACAAGATTCAGCACACCACCCTTACCGTTTTCATCGCCAGGATACCAGTTCTGCACAGTAGAGTATTTCACCTCTGCCCTGTCCATCACAATAATCTCTACAATGGCAGCATGCAGTTGGTTCTCGTCGCGCATCGGAGCCGTACAACCCTCGAGATAGGAGACATACGAATCATCATCAGCCACAATCAGCGTCCGCTCAAACTGACCTGTATTTCTGGCATTGATGCGGAAGTACGAACTGAGTTCCATCGGACAGCGCACACCTTTGGGTATATACACAAACGAGCCATCGCTGAACACTGCTGAATTGAGGGCCGCAAAGAAATTATCCTTATACGGCACCACCGTTCCTAAGTACTGACGCACCAAGTCGCCATGCTCCTTGATGGCCTCACCAATAGAACAGAAGATAACACCCTTTTCGCGCAGTTTCTCCTTGAAGGTTGTTTTGACGGATACAGAATCCATGATGGCATCCACAGCGGTATTGCCAGAAAGGGCCAGACGCTCTTCAAGGGGAATGCCCAACTTATCGAAGGTCTTTTCAAGTTCTGGGTCAATCTTACCGTCGCCTTTGGGCTTACTTGCCATCGGGTCGGCATAGTACGAGATAGCCTGATAATCAATCTCAGGCACATGTACATGACCCCATGTCGGCTCTGTCTGCTCTTTCCAGTAACGGAATGCCTTTAGACGGAACTCGAGCATCCACTCGGGTTCCCCCTTCTTAGCCGAGATGAGCCGAACGATATCCTCGTTCAGCCCTTTCTCTATGATCTCAGTATGTACATCGGTGGTGAACCCGAATTCATATTTCTGTTCGGCCACCTGACGCACAAACTCATTCTTTTCACTCATTCAAATTGTCAATTGTCAATTATCAATTGTCAATTATTTACAGTTTCTGTTCTACCTCAATCTCAGTGAAGGTCTCAATGATATCACCGACTTGGATGTCGTTGAAGTTGACAAGTGAGATACCACACTCCAGACCTGTTGCCACCTCCTTGGCGTCGTCCTTATAACGCTTCAGGGCATCGATAGGAGCCGTGTGGATGACAATACCGTCGCGGATGACACGGGCCTTGTCTTTGTTGTGTACCTTACCATCGATCACCAGACCACCGGCCACAGTACCAACCTTGGAAATCTTGAAGACCTGCTTCACCTCGATCTCACCAGAGACAACTTCCTTCTTCACCTTGTCGAGCATACCCTGCATGGTCGATTTCACCTCGTCGATGGCATCATAGATGATCGAGTAGGTGTTGATCTCCACACCCTCACGCTCAGCAGCGCGACGGGCATCAGCAGAAGGACGCACCTGGAAGCCGACGATGATGGCATCTGAAGCCGAAGCCAACATGACATCGTTCTCTGAAATCTGACCGACAGCCTTGGCAATGACATTCACCTGCACCTTCTCCGTGGAGAGTTTGATGAACGAATCGGCCAGAGCCTCAATAGAACCGTCGGTATCACCCTTGACGATGATGTTCAACTCATGGAACTCACCCAGAGCGATACGGTGTGAGATATCGTCAAGACCAAGCGTCTTCGTGGTACGCAGACTCTGTTCACGCTGCAACTGTGTACGCTTGTTCGTGATGTCACGGGCCTCCTGCTCTGTCTCCATCACATGGAAGGAGTCACCAGCCGTAGGCGCCCCATTCAATCCAAGGATGATGGCGGGCTCAGCAGGACCAGCCTCTTCGATACGTTGGTTACGCTCATTGAACATCGCCTTGATACGACCATAACTGGTACCAGCCACCACGATGTCGCCAATCTTCAGCGTACCGTTCGATACGAGAACTGTTGAGACATAACCACGACCCTTGTCGAGTGACGACTCAATGATACTACCCGTAGCCTTACGGTTAGGATTGGCCTTCAGGTCAAGCATCTCTGCCTCAAGCAGGACCTTCTCCAACAGTTCATCGACACCCATACCTTTCTTGGCACTGATTTCCTGACACTGGTACTTACCGCCCCACTCCTCAACGAGCAGGTTCATGTTGGCCAGGTCCTCACGGATCTTGTCGGGATTGGCTCCTGGCTTATCAATCTTGTTGATGGCAAACACCATCGGCACGTTGGCAGCCTGTGCATGGGCGATGGCCTCCTTGGTGGTGGGCATCACAGAGTCATCAGCAGCAATGATAATGATGGCGATATCCGTCACCTGGGCACCACGGGCACGCATGGCGGTGAACGCCTCGTGACCTGGCGTATCAAGGAAGGTGATCTGACGACCATCCTTCAACTCCACGTTATAGGCACCGATATGCTGCGTGATACCACCAGCCTCACCGGCAATCACGTTGGTGTTACGGATAAAGTCGAGCAGAGAGGTCTTACCATGATCGACATGACCCATCACCGTCACAATCGGTGCACGTGTCAGCAGATCATTCTCGTCATCCTCTTCCTCAGTGATGGCATTCTGCACCTCTGCGCTGACATATTCTGTGGTGAATCCGAATTCCTCTGCCACGATATTGATGGTCTCTGCATCCAGACGCTGGTTGATAGACACCATGATACCGATGCTCATACAGGTACCGATAACCTGATTGACACCGACATTCATCATCGTGGCGAGTTCTGAGACAGTCACAAACTCCGTCAACTTCAGCACCTTGCTTTCTGCTGCCTGTGACTCCATCTCCTCTTGCATGCGCTCTGCCACGGCATCACGCTTCTCACGACGATATTTGGCGCCCTTCTTGTTCTGGTTCTTTGAGGTCAGACGGGCCAGTGTCTCCTTGACCTGACGTGCCACGGCCTCATCATCCACTTCCAGAGTCTTCATGGGACGGTTCTTCTTGTTCTTCTTACCGCCCTGCTGGTTACCATTGTCTTGGAAGTTCTGGTTGCCACCCTTGTTCTTCTTGTTCTTATTCTTATTATTACCACTATCCTGGTTGGCGGCAGCCTCGATATCCACGCGCTCCTTACCACCACGGATACGCTCGCGCTTCTTCTTCTCACCATTGGCACCAGCATGCAGTTGGGCCTGTTTCTCCTCACGCTCCTTACGACGCTCTTCCTTGGACTTCTTCTTCGGACGCGTACTCTGGTTCAGCGAGTCGAGATCGATCTTACCCACCACATTCAGGTTGGGCTTAGCCTTCTGCTCAGTCTTCAGTTTATAGACCTGAATCTCCTCACGATCATCCTGCTCGTCAGCATAATCTTCCTGAACAGATTCTTCAACCGTTACGGGTTCCTCTACAGGCTCTGGCTTGGTTTCTACCACAGGCTCTGGCTGAGGCTCTTCTTTCTTTACCTCAACCTTCACTTCTTCTTTCACTGGACTCTCGGCAGTAGTCACAGGAGCAGGTTTCTCTTCCTTGACAGGTTCTACATCTGGTTTCTTGGCTGGTGCAGCCTTCTCCTTCTTACCTGTAAGACCTTCCAAATCTATCTTACCCAGAGGTGTGAATATCTGGCGAGTTTCTTCCTTCACCTCAACCACCTCTTCCTTGGGCTTCTGTTTCTCCTTCTTCTCCTTCTTGGGGAAGATCCTATTGGCCTGGGTCTTCACGTCCTTGTCGCCCTTGAATTCCTTGACGAGCGCCTCATACTGCTCGTCGGAAATCTTGGTATTGACATTGGCATCATCCTTTATCTCACCCAGACTCTTCTTGTTCTTTAGGAAATCAACTGCCGTTTGAAGTCCTATGTTCAGTTCTGTTAATACCTTATTTAATCTAACACCCATTCTCTAACTTCTTAACTTCTTTAACTTCCTAACTTCTTACTCAAACTCCGAACGGAGCACTTCCAGCAGATGATCCACAGTCTCCTCTTCCAGGTCGGCCTTTTCAAGCAGCATCTCACGCGGTGCATTCAACACAGCCTTGGCTGTATCCAGACCGATGGCCTTGATAGAGTCGATGACCCACTGATCAATCTCATCAGCAAACTCATCCAGATAGATATCCTCATCGGCCTCACTCTCGTTGACGACACGATAGACATCGATGGTGTATTCTGTCAACATCGAAGCGAGTTTGATATTCATACCGCCACGACCGATAGCCAGTGACACCTCCTCCGGCTCCAGATAGACCTCAGCCTTATGATTCTCCTGATCAATGGTGATGCTGGAGATCTTGGCAGGACTCAGTGCACGGGTAATATACAACTGGAGGTTGCTTGAATAGTTGATCACATCGATGTTCTCATTACAGAGTTCACGTACGATACCATGTACACGACTACCCTTTACACCCACACAGGCTCCAACGGGGTCGATGCGCTCGTCATAACTCTCCACAGCCACCTTGGCACGGTCACCCGGCATACGAGCCACCTTCTTGATGGTGATCAGACCGTCATTGATCTCAGGCACCTCAGCCTCCAGCAGACGCTCGAGGAACACCGGACTGGTACGAGAGAGGATGATGCGCGGATTGTTGTTCTCATTCTGCACCTCTTTCACGATGGCACGCACGGTCTCACCTTTGTGGTAGTTATCATTAGGAATCTGTTCGCCCTTCGGCAGGTGGAGTTCATTGCCTTCATCGTCGATGAGCAGCACCTCACGCTTCCAGATCTGATAGACCTCACCGCTCACCACCTGGTTCACGCGGTCCTTGTATTTCTGGTAGAGAGAGTCATGCTCCAGTTCCAAAATCTTCGAGGCCAATGTCTGACGCAGATTCAGGATGGCACGACGACCGAACTTCTGGAAGTTCACTTCCTCTGACACCTCTTCGCCAACCTCGTAGTCGGGCTCAATCTTCTGGGCCTCACTCAGTTCAATCTCCTTATTCTCATCCTCAACCTCACCGTCGGCAACCACCACACGGTTACGGTGAATCTCAAAGTCACCCTTGTCAGGGTTTACAATCACGTCGAAGTTCTCGTCTGATCCATAGATCTTAGCGATAACATTACGGAAACTCTCTTCCAGAACACTCACCAGCGTTGTGCGGTCGATGTTCTTTGTCTCTTTAAATTCCTGAAAGGTCTCAATCATTGAGGGGCCTTTCGCATCTTTCTTAATTGCCATTACTTTATTTTATTTTTTACCTTTTTATTCTTTCATCATTATTTGAACGCCAGCACATACTTCGCGTATTTCACTGCATCCATCGAATAGGTCTTATCGACATCGACGAGAACAGGGCGCTTCTTACCCTCTACCGTCTGCTTCTCCTTGACAGTCAGCACGAACTCCCGTCCGTTGACTTCCTTGAGGATTCCCTGTGTCTTCTTGCCGTCGCCGCTAAGTACTTCCACCTCGTCACCGATATGATTCACGTACTGCTGCTCCACCTTGAACGGCTGGCCGATGCCAGCACTGCCCACCTCCAGTTCATAGTCGCCCAGTTCATCGCCCAGACGCTCCTGCAGGAAGCGGCTCAATTCTGCACAATCTTCAATCCATACTCCATCGGCATGGTCAATCTCAATCACGATGCGATCATCAGCACCAAACAAAATGTCCACCAGGAAGTAGTCGTTACCTTGCAACCACTCTTCCACTAAAGTCTTTACTGTTTCCTTATTAATCATCGATAATTGTATGTAATTAGAATGAAAAAGAGAGGCCCTTGCGGGTCTCTCATTCCACTGAACGGGTGCAAAGGTACTACTTTTTCCCCGAACCGCCAAATATTTTTCCTAAAAAGTGGAAAAAAGTAGGCAAATAGCGTTCTTTTAGCGTACTACTTGGGTAAATTCCGGCTTGGCGTCCTTTTCCTTTCCTACTGTCACGTAGATGGTGGATGTCTGCTCACCACCGCCTCCGAAGCCCTGACTCTTCACCTTAAACTCATAGTCGATACTATCGTCGGTGGTACGCTTGCCCACTGTTGAAGGTGTACCGAGCGGGAACTGATAACTCGAGCAGGCGGCATCGAAGATAGCCTTCTCAGCCTCCGTCACAGGCTGCTGGGCAGAATAGGCAGGCAATTTTGTGACGGTACCTTTCTTATAACCGTTCTCCTTCAGGAACCTGTCGAGTTCCTTCGCTGCTGCTGCCACTCTGGCCGTACGCACACCATAACCTTCCTGTACCTTGGCTTTGGGCAATGCCTTTTTGAGCGCATCAGAAGACGTGTTCAAACCGCCACTACCAAAGGAACAGAACGGAACGATAGTCTTACCAGCAAAGTCATTGTTCTTGACAAGAGTAGCAATGGGGTTGGCATAGGTACCAAACCAGATGGGATAACCGAGGAAGATGACATCATAGTTGGCCATCTTCGACTTGAGTGGTTTGAGTTCAGGCATCTCCCCACTCTGCATCTCACGCTGTCCGCGTTGCATCGTCTCCTGGAAATTACCTGAATAGGGCTTGACACACTCAATACTCTCAATATCTGCACCCAGTTGTTTCTGTAACTCTTCTGCCACGGCCTTGGTAGAACCAGTCTCAGAATAGTAGAGCACCAGTGCCTTCTGTGCGTAAACTGTTGTGATCGTTGCCATAACTGCAAATGATAATAAGATTCTTTTCATAAGTTTGATGATTTATATAGTTTATTCATTTGATAGGGATTTCTTGTATTCCTCAGGATTCTTCAACAAACGTTCTGCCTCCTTCAGTTGACGGTCGTAATTGAGTCCTGCCTCGATACTGCCCGACTGATAATAGTAGGCAGCAATGATATCAGACTCAAGAATCTGCAGGAGCACCGCCTTGTTCTTCTCCAGATCGAAGGCGACATCATGGTTCAGTTTTGATTCCAGTTTGTCAAAGGCCTCCTTGGCATCCTCATAGTAACCCTCAAACTGGGCTGTCTTCACCAACTGGGCAAACTGTTTCTTGCTGACAGGGTCATAAGTGAAACCACTCTTGATAACACGCGCCTTAAACTCCTCCCAATCGGCATCAGTGAGATGGAACTCTGCGGGTTTGGCAATCGTAGGATGTTTCGTGATATAGTCGACGACATAGTCGAACATCACCTCCGTAGAATCCTGACCACTGGCGGAGAGATAGAAAGCGATGTTGGGGATGGTATCGGTCTTGACTTCCACATCGGGAGTGACACCAGTACCCTGCACACACCGTCCACTGGGGATATAATATTTGGAAGTTGTTACCTTCAGATTGGTATTATAAGGCATGTCGATGGGAATCTGTACCAATCCCTTTCCATATGTACGTGTGCCTAAGATCACCGCACGATGGAGGTCCTGTAAGGCTCCACTGGTAATCTCACTGGCACTGGCAGACTCGCCATTCACCAGAACTACGATGGGCATCACCGTATCGACAGGCTCCAACAAAGTTTTATAGATTCGCGAGGCTTCCTTTATCTTACCCCTGTTCTCCACCACAGTGACACCCTTCGGAACCCAAAGGTTCACAATGTTCACCGCCTCAGCCTCAGAGCCTCCACCATTGCTGCGAAGGTCGAAAATGAGCGAGGCGGCTCCCTGCTTCTTCAGATCGACAAAAGCCCTGCGCACTTCCTTACTGCTCTCCTGAGTGAACGAGTTGTAGTTGATGTACCCGATATTTCCTTCCCGCATACCATAATAAGGCATGTCAGGCAGTTTGATGTTCTTGCGGGTTATCTTGAAACTTAATTCCTTCGACGTTGAGGGACGGAACACCTTCAACAGGAAACTTGTGCCTGGCTCACCGCGCAGATGTTCACTGACATAGTTGACTGTCTTGTCTGTCATCAGCGAATCATCGATGCTCAGGATAATATCACCTTTCTTCAGTCCAGCCTCAGCAGCAGGCATATTGGCATACGGCTCATCGATGACGACACGGTCCAGTTTCTGGTGCTTACGGATCAGTGCTCCGATACCAGCGTATTTGCCCGTCAGCATCATCCGCAGGTCCTTGGTATTTTCCTGGGCATAGTACTCGGTATAGGGATCCAGACTACGTAACATTGCATTGATGGCCGTACCAATGGTCTCCTTCGGATTGAGCGTATCAACATACAACAGTTCCAGATTCTTATAAATCTGGTTGAAGATGTCAAGGTGCTTGGCCACCTCGAAGTGATGGTCATTCTGAGGCTGTGCCGACAGCATCAGCGGCATCAGCATCAGGCATGCTAAAAGGTGTTTCTTCATTTTTTCTCTTCTAGTTTCTTACCAGACATCAAGAGTTCCACGAGCGGACGATCCTTGTAGGTATGACGCTGCTGATCCCAGAAACCGAAGTCGGCATCATAGCACCAGGTGGTCCATGCAATATCGAACTCGTCGAAGACGGTCAGCATGTCACGATACCAGTTGTAAGCCAACTCACGATCCACTGGCTCATAGACACCCCACTCACCACAGAACAGTTGCAGGTCATATTTCTTGGCAGCCTCGATGGCATCCTTAAACTGCTCACGGATTTTGTTGATATCCCATACTTCTTCCGTGTATGGCTTCAGATCAGCCTTAATGGCGGCAGGAGCAGCATCATAATCTTCCTTCGACACGAGCACACCAGGATAGTTCACCTTACCCTTGTACTGGCCCAGCGGCGTCCACCATGCCCCGTAATGGGTCAGGATCATCGGATTATAATAGTGGAAGGAGAGAATGATGTTCTTATCGCCCTCAGGCACCTTCAGGTACTTTATCGTCTGGTGGCCCTGCCACAAGTTACTGCCGATAACCAATGTACGCTGAGGTTCCAGTTCGCGCAGGGCCTTGTGCACCTTTGCTATCAGTTGATTCCACTGGTCGTGCTCTTCAGCCACGGGTTCGTTCATAAACTCATAAGCCACCCAGTCGCAACTGCGGTCTTTCAGGAATTCCGACAACTGACGCCACAGGTTTATCAGCCCTTCCTGCGATTCCTCTGAGGTAAACAACGTATTGGCAGCCTTGTCATCCTCGTTCACGGCATTGAAATAGTGCGAACGGATAATATGCAGATCAACGATGGCACGGAGGTTGTGCTTGCGGGCCCAGTCGAGGGCGTTGTTCAGCAGGTCCCAAGCCTCGGGCAGTTTGTTGCCCTGCTCATCCCAGAACTGCACCTCGTCGATGGGGATACGTACAAAGTCGAAGCCCAACTCCTCCAGACGGGCAAAATCATCCTCCTGGATATGCAGGCGACGGGCCTCACCGCGCTGTTCCGACTGCGAGAGCCAGTGGCTGACATTGGTGCCGCGCTTGATGCGGAAGTTATTGACTTGTCCGGCCTGATCCTGATTTTGACTCTGGCTCTTGTTCTGGCAAGACATTGTTACAAACAGTGCCGCAATGATAACGGCCATCGTGAAGATACTCTTTCTCATAACCAATAGTTCTTAAATCTGCAACAAAAGTACTGCATTTTTTCGAGAAACAAGCATAAAGGACAAGAAAATTGAGTTTTTTTTCGTATCTTTGCACCCAAGATGAAGACATTTGAAGAATTAGGCGTGAGCGGAAATATCCGCAAGGCCATCGAAGAGTTAGGATTTGTGCAGCCGATGCCTGTGCAGGAAGAGGTGATACCGTATCTTATTTCTCCAGAGGGGAGTGATGTCATTGCATTGGCACAGACAGGTACAGGCAAGACAGCGGCATTTGGTATTCCCCTGTTACAACGGATTGACACAAACAGTCGGGAGACACAGGCGCTGGTGCTTTCACCTACCAGGGAGTTGTGTCTGCAGATTACCGATGACATCCGCGACTTCGCGAAATATATGGAGGGTGTACATGTGGAGGCTGTCTATGGCGGTGCCTCTATCGAACCACAGATGCGTTCTCTGAAGAAAGGGGTAAATATCATCGTGGCGACACCTGGCCGACTTGTCGATCTGATGCATCGTGGCTATGCCCGTCTGGAACAGGTGCAGACCATCGTGCTCGACGAGGCTGACGAGATGTTGAACATGGGATTCTCGGAGAATATTAACGAAGTCTTCGAGTCGTTGCCTATTGAGCACAGCACCCTGATGTTCTCAGCCACCATGAGTAAGGAAGTGGAACGCATCGCAAAGAAATATCTGCACGACTATAAGGAGATCGTCGTGGGCAGTCGCAACGAGGGTGCGGAAAATGTCAACCACATCTATTATTTGGTGAATGCCAAGGACAAATACCTCGCCCTGAAACGTATCGTAGATTTCTACCCCAAGATCTTTGCCATCATCTTCTGTCGTACGAAGATAGAGACGCAAGAGATTGCAGATAAACTGATCCGCGACGGCTACAATGCCGAATCGTTACACGGTGACCTCTCTCAGCAACAACGTGACCTGACGATGCAGAAGTTCCGTCAGCACCTGACGCAGTTGCTGGTGGCAACAGATGTGGCAGCACGAGGACTCGACGTTGATGACCTGACGCACGTCATCAACTTCGGCCTACCCGACGACATCGAAAACTACACCCACCGTTCTGGTCGTACGGGACGAGCCGGCAAGAAAGGCACTAGCATCAGCATCATTCACTCCCGTGAGAAATTCAAGATCCGCAATATCGAGAAAGAGATTGGCAAGGAGTTTGTCAAGGCGGAGATTCCATCAGCAGAAGAAATCTGTAAGAAGCAACTCTATAAGGTGATGGACCAGATTGTGAAGACGGATGTTGATGACGAGGAGATTGCTCCCTTTATGCAGGACATCAGCCGCTACTTCGAGTATATCGACAAGGAGGAGATTATCAAGAAGATTGTCTCACTGGAGTTTGGTAAGTTCCTGGCCTACTATGCGGAGGCACCAGAGATAGAGAAAGTGGATATGTCTAAGGAGAAGAAACCACAGACGGACAAACAGAAACTGCAGAACAAGGCGGAGAAAGGTTACAAACGTCTGTTTATCAATCTGGGCAAACGCGACGGTTTTTATCCTGGAGAACTGATGCAGATGCTGAACCGCTTTGTGGGTGGACGTCAGGCGGTAGGACACATTGATCTCCTTGACACCATCTCCTATTTCGAAGTGCCAGAAAAAGATGCCAAGAAGGTGATGATCCAACTCACAGGCATCCGATTCAAAGGACGTCAGGTGCGCTGCAATGACTCAGAAGACAAAGGTGCAGCATCAGGAGACAGAAGACGGGAAACTAAAACCAAGAGACAGGAGACAGGGGGCAAGAGACGGGAGAGAGACAGCAAGAAAGCCTCGGCTCCATCATCCCGTTCGTCGAAGGAAGACGACTGGCGTAGTCTGATGAATAAGACACCTCGTGATCTCCGTGGGGAGGTGCCAGACTTTTCTGAAGATGGCTGGGCCATGCGCAAGCCCCGTAAGAAAAAGAAATAGAAAAAGCCTCGCGATTT
>JAGCPK010000151.1 GCA_017965725.1 Prevotella sp. | reverse complement strand
CTGCGCGTAAAAAAAAGAAGCAACACAGCAATATCGGTCTTGGCAGGATACTTCATAACTTATCTTTTTCGTTGCAAAGATACAAAATAATGCATAATTAATAATGCATAATGCATAATTATTTGTAACTTTGCAGCAAAATAACGCAGAACAAGATGAATAACGACGATCTCCGTATGCGATTCAATCCTGACGGCTCACTGTTGCGCCGTCAGCAGATGAGAATGCTGGAGATATTGCTGGAGGTGGATAAAATCTGCAAACGGCACAACATCCGTTACTGGCTCAGTAGTGGTACCCTCATAGGGGCCTTACGCCACAATGGATTCATACCTTGGGATGATGATCTCGACATTGAGATGATGCGCAGCGATTATCTGCGTCTGATGCAGGTGTTGCCCTCAGAACTGCCCGAGTGGCTTGCCTTACAGAACGATGAGACAGACCCCAAATACTTCTATTTCTATGCGAAGGTGCGTGATAAGCGTTCGAGGATGCTGGAACAGAATGGCTATGACCGTCTTTGGAAGGAACAGGGCATCTATATCGACATCTTCCCGATGGAGCAGCATCCCATCTGGCTCCACAAACTGACAGAAAAGAGTGTCGGACACATGTATAAGATTTGGCGCACTAGTACCGATGACGAGATAGCCATCAAGTCCGTATGTCGCATCTTCAATTTCAACAACCGATACTTATTCCCTTGCCTGCGTGCCATCCTATCACAATTCACTATCGGTTCGAAGGTCATCACCAGCGGCATGGGCATCCCCTTCCATAATCCTCGTTATGTTGAAGAAATTTTTCCACTGACGACACATCAGTTCGAGGGCTATGAGTTACCTGTTCCGAAGGATGCCGACGCCCACCTGCGCCATATCTTCGGTGACTATATGCAACTGCCTGATTTGGAGAAACTGGCTCCGCATGTGGGAGCATTAGAGTTTTTTGATGAAGGTGAGGCACTCTTGCAAAATGACAGTGCCCGCTAACCGCATGACGGCATAATAGAGTATTGTAGCAATCACCACGCGACTGAGAAGCAACAACCATAAGTTTTCAATACTATGTGTGATGAAACCCGTCACCACCATTACACCTGCTGCAGCAAGGGCGAAAGGAACGATGTCTTTCAGGAAATCCAAGAGCCTATAGGCCATTAGTCGCTTCACGAAGAAGTGCCACACAAACACCCATATTATATTTATTAAGGTGTAGGCCATCACCATCGTCAGGACACCCTGTCGCCAGAGACCTACCATCAGTCCTATCTGCAAGATGCCTAAGACAAGCGTACTCCATAGATAGATATCACTACGTTTGTGACTGATGATGGCATCAGTGAGCAAAGTAGATAGTGGCATGAATGCTCCGCAGAAACACAGATAGGGTAACAATGAAGCCGCAAAGGCCCACTTCGCCTTGATGGCCAACACGATGAACTCATGTGAAACCAGTCCAAGACCGAAGAGAAGAGGGAAAGAGATAAAGGCAGTAAAACGCACCATCTTACGGAGTACAGCCAGTTGACGCTCCTTCTCATCATGAAGACCCACAAGCACCGTCTGGTCCACTTGTTTCATCATATTACCCAACAACAGGTATCCTTTCGAACTCCACTGGGATGCTTGATTATAATGGCCTGTATTCGTCTCGCCATAATAGTGTCCCAACAGCAGATTCATGACCTGAGTGTTTATCTGCGTGAAAATGGCAGAGAACATGATACGGACACTAAAAGGAAATAGGCGTTTGATTGGTTCGAAGGTTACACTGAGTGTGGGACGCCAGGGACTGAAATACCAGAGCAACAGGGTATTCACGGCGATATACATCAGATACTGTGTAGCGAGTGCCCAATAACCGAAATCCAATGCAGCCAGTATCACACTGATGATACTCGATATCAGTGTCGCCATCATGCCGCATTTCGCTATCTGCTTGATCTGCATCTGCTTCGTCAGATAAGCCGACTGGGCTATACCGAAACTGGAGAACACAAAGCCCAGAAACACGTAACGACTCAATGGAATCAGTTTAGGCTGATGGTAATAGTCGGCTATCAACGGTGCACAGAACCACAGCACCACATAGATGAAGAGACCAGCAAGGATGTTAAACCAAAACACGGCGTTATAGTCGTCGTGCTTTGGTTCTTTCAGATTAATGAGGCCTGTCTTGAAACCGCTCGACTGCAACTCATTGGCAATAACGGAAAAGACGGCGAGCATCGCCGTCATTCCGTAGTCTGAAGGATCTAGCAAACGACCCAGGATGATGCCAAAAGCCAGTCCGAGCAACTGCTGCACGCCATTGTTCATCCCGCCCCAGAAGAGGCCTTTCTCCGTTCTCTCCTTCAGAGACTCTGCCATGAGAATCCGTTAGTCTGCCGACTGCAGTTTCATCGTGAGAGTGCCGTCCCAACGCTTTCCGTTGTTGTCTGTGATGATCGTTTCCAGACGGATATTACAACGGTTGTCCCGGAACGAGACAAACAGGTTCGATTTGTCGTTCAAGAACAGGTTACCCATACTGTCATCTTTCAGGTTGATCTTGATACGTGTCTTTTGCGAGTCGGCCCATACCCATTCTGCCACATCCTCACCTCCATCCACGTAGGTAAGGATAAACTTCTGCGACTTGGTAAATGTGATACTCTTTACTCTCTTTTCCAGAGCGGCCCTGTCGTCGTCACTGACACTAATACCCTGTTGAACGGCTTCATCCAGGATTTCCTTCAATTCAAAGACGCCATTCTTACTTGCAAACTCTTCGAATGCCTTGATATTGTCACCTTTGATGTCAACGATAGCACCTAAGATGTTCCATGTCCTGGCGAGACGGTTCATCGCCTCATCACTAGAATCAATGGTTCTGGAGACAACAGCCTCAACAGCTTCGCCGTCTTCTGTCACGTAATTGATAACTTCCTCCAGAGTCACCGTCAGTTTGATGATCAGAGACAGATCTGCAGAACGGGTGTTGCCATCGATAAAAGCCTGCTCTATCGTACCGTTCAACTTCTCACCACTCACCGTATAGGTGTTTCCACTCTGCGACACACTACCCATCACATAGACAGGCTTCTGTGTGTCGGAATAACGGAGTTCCGCGATGATCTTACCACTCTCCGTGATGTCGAGGCTCTTCAACTGGAGATTACTTTCCGTGGTGGGAGCCAAGGCAACAGGCAGTTCATAGAGAACAGTATTCTCTGCATTCGACGGGGTATTCAGGTTGACGGGGTAATCGGTCTTCTCTTCCTGATTATCATCGTCACTACATGCTGTGACAACAAAAGAAAACAGTGCCACAAGTCCTATCAACAAAACATTCTTTTTCATATTCATGATCCTCTTCATTATCAATTACAATTAGAAAATTCTCCCGTTAAGACGTATATTCAGCACAGGGAATATTTTAATCTTATCCACAACATCGAGTGCGTCCTTGATATGCTTGTCATCATATTGGTCCAGGTCATCCACAGTGAACTTGTGATAGACCTTGTCATCCCAGTCGTTCTTCGTCCAGGCATAGACACCGGGCTTTCCCCAGAACTCTACGCCAAAATCACATGACACGCTGACTCTACTGTTCCGGGGCACTGCACGTCCGAAGCCAAAACCCAGATACGGTTTCAGCTTGTTACTCTTTGCCTCCGCCTGGATATATCCCTTCTCGTCGGTGGCGATACGGTAATCACCCACAATCAGACCAAGTTTTCCGTATTTGCTCGGATCCTTGATAAACATCGTCGTATTGGTACCTTTCAGAAACACGCCATTACCAAGGAACATACCTGCTGTCAGGTGGAAAGAACTGTGCTTGAATGGATAGACATCTGCCAACAACTTAAAGTCGAAGATATTGACCTTACCCTCAAGAGTCACCTTATCGGCTATCAAGGGGTTGTTGTCCTTGATGTTAATATCCGTTTTCATCGCTATTTTAGGCCAGAAAGAGACACCGGCACGGATAGCCGCGTAGTCAGTGACAAGTGTCGCCACGTCGAATCCGATACCGTCGGTACCGACAGAGGCACCAATACCAAGATGCTTAAACAATCCCGCAGGTTCCTTCTCTTGTGCCATCAGATACTGCGACGACACAAAGAACATCACAAAAGTAAATAGAAATAGTTTTTTCATCATTATAATAGTTTTAAGTGAATAATATTATCCCACTTGACTACCGGGCTTCACCTCCTTGGTGGTAGTAACTACGCTGAGGCTATCATCAAAATCAACAGCAGAGAGAATCATACCCTGACTCTCAATACCCATCATGTTACGAGGGGCGAAATTGGCCACAAAGAGGATACGCTTGCCAATCAGTTCTTCAGGGTTTTCGTAAAACGCAGCAATGCCTGAGCAGATGGTGCGATCAGTACCTGAGCCGTCATCGATAGTGAACTGAAGGAGTTTTTTCGACTTCTTCACCTTCTGACAATCCTTCACGAGACCGACACGGATGTCGAGTTTCTCAAACTCCTCAAAAGATACAGTATCTTTGATGGGGGCTGCCTGATAGTTGGCTGCCTCGTTAGCCTTCTTGGTGGCATCCAGTTTGTCGAGTTGTTTCTGGATGACATCATCCTCAATCTTCTCAAAGAGAAGTGAGGGCTCACCAAGTTGGTGTCCAGCCTTCAGGAGGTCAGTGCTACCCAACTGCTCCCATTCAAATGAGTCAATATTAAGCATCTCACGAAGTTTCTTGCTGCTGAATGGCAGGAATGGCTCAAAGGCAATGGCGAGGTTGGCTGTCAACTGCAAGCATATATTCAGGATCGTTTCGCAACGCTTGGGATCCGTCTTCCACACCTTCCAAGGTTCACAGTCGGTGATGTACTTATTACCGATACGGGCCAGGTTCATTGCCTCGAATTGTGCATCACGGAACTTGAACTTTTCCAATAAGTCCTCTACCTTCTCCTTCACATCCTTGAATTCAACCAGAGTCTGCTTATCAACATCGAGAAGTTCACCACAAGCGGGCACCACACCATTCCAATATTTCTTAGTGAGTTGCAGGGCGCGGTTCACGAAGTTACCATAGACAGCAACCAATTCGTTGTTGTTGCGATCCTGAAAGTCCTTCCAAGTGAAGTTGTTATCCTTAGTCTCAGGGGCGTTAGCGGTCAACACATAGCGCAGCACATCCTGCTTGCCTGGCATATCCACCAGATACTCATGCAGCCATACGGCCCAGTTGCGCGAGGTGGAAATCTTATCGTTTTCCAGGTTCAAGAACTCGTTGGCTGGCACATTGTCGGGCATGATATACTTGCCATGCGCTTTCATCATCACAGGGAAGATAATGCAGTGGAACACAATATTGTCCTTACCGATGAAATGCACCAGACGGGTGTCCTCATCTTGCCACCATTTCTCCCAGTTTCCCCATTTCTCTGGATCCTTAGCACACAGTTCAACGGTGTTCGACACATAGCCGATAGGGGCGTCAAACCATACATACAGCACTTTACCGTCGGCACCCTCCACAGGCACAGGGATACCCCAATCCAAGTCACGGGTCATGGCACGAGGCTGCAGATCCATATCGAGCCAAGACTTGCACTGGCCATAGACATTCGGACGCCACTCCTTGTGCTCCTCGAGGATCCACTTTTTCAGCCACTCCTGATATTCGTTGAGGGGCAGATACCAGTTCTTGGTCTCCTTCATCACTGGCGTAGAACCCGAGATTGTCGATTTCGGATTGATCAACTCCGTCGGCGAGAGATCGCGTCCGCACTTCTCGCACTGGTCGCCGTAGGCATTTTCATTATGGCAATGGGGACACTCACCTGTCACATAACGGTCAGCCAAGAACTGCTTGGCCTCCTCGTCGTAGAGTTGGGCGGTGGTCTCCTCTGTCAACTTACCCTCATCATAGAGTTTGCGGAACCAGTCGGCAGCAAACTTATGATGCGTCTCGCTGGTGGTGCGGCTGTAGATATCGAACGAGATGCCAAACTCCTCAAAAGAGTCTTTGATCATCTTATGATAGCGATCAACCACATCCTGTGGGGTAATACCCTCCTTACGGGCGCGCACCGTGATGGGCACACCGTGTTCGTCACTTCCTCCAATAAACAGTACCTCACGCTTTTTCAGTCTCAGATAGCGCACATAGATATCAGCAGGCACATACACACCAGCCAGATGACCGATATGCACACCTCCATTAGCATAGGGCAGCGCCGACGTTACCGTCGTCCGCTTAAAAGTCTTGTTTTCCATTACTTAAATACGTATTTATTCTATTTTGGCGACAAAGGTACAAAAAAAACGTTTAAATGAAAAGAAAACCAAAAGAATTTTGGGTATTCTTGAACGAGGTTACCTAATTATTGTATCAGGATAACGGCCTACAACACAAGGATTGTAAGGTATTTCTTTTTCCTGTTAGCGTATATTCAAAAAGTTTAGGGCGAAATTGATCCGCCATAAACCATAATAGTTATCTACTTTTGCAATTCTTTGCTATGTCAATTGACAGGATCTTACAGTTGGAACTTATAACCTATGGTTATCATGCTTGAGAGTTAGTAGTTTATACTCTTCCCATCTCGGCGGCGAATGTTTCATTTTTTTTATTATAAACAGGTAAAATGAAGAAAATGTTTTCAGACTTGTTGCGCAGAAAGAGTGCTTTTCTTTTTTATATAGGTGTTTTTCTACTTAAAATTTGGCCATGTCAGATATACTATGTATCTTTGCATTATGCAAAAGGAAACATATATCCGCCGCAGGGCGAAACTGAAAAAAGACATGGGCAGCGGACTACTGCTCTTCTTAGGCAATGACGAGGTCGGTATGAACTATGCCGACAACACTTATCACTTCCGCCAAGATTCCACTTTTCTGTATTTCTTTGGCCTCGACTATATTAGGCTGGCTGCCGTCATCGACATTGATGCCGACACAGAGATTGTGTTCGGTAATGAACTGACCATCGACGATATCGTTTGGACAGGCACCCAGCCGACACTCAGTGAGAAAGCATCGGCTGTGGGTATATCAAAGACGATGACACTAAGCGAACTGAAAGGCTACGTCGATAATGCTGTCAAGAAGGGACAAACTATTCATTTCCTACCTCCTTACAGAGGTGACCACCGTGTTTGGTTATAGGAATTGCTTGGCGTGGAGCCGAAGGCACAGGCCGACAAGGCGTCGGTATCGTTGATCAAAGCCATTGTGGAACAGCGCAACCATAAGGATAATGAGGAAATCCGATCAATCGAGACGTCGGTGGATTTGAGTACGGAGATGCATCTAGCTGCCTACCGCATGGTGCGCCCAGGCATCCACGAGGCGCAGGTGGCTGCAGCCGTTGAGGAGGTGGCGTGTCGCTACGGCCACAGGCTGGCCTTTCCGACGATAGCCACGGTACAGGGTCAGGTACTGCACAACCACGGATTCATCCATCAAATGAAGGAGGGCGATATTTTCCTGCTTGATGCCGGTGCAGAGACGGAAGAGTATTATGCTGGCGACTTGTCATCGTCGATGCCCGTCGGTGAGCGCTTCACAGAGCGTCAGGCTGAGGTTTATAACATCCATCTGGAGAGTTTCTGGGCAGCCGTCGATAAACTGAAGCCGGGGGTGTCCTTCCGTGAGGCCCATATCGCTGCTGCCACGAAGATTGCAGAGGGAATGAAACGACTTGGCCTGATGAAAGGCGACCCTGCCGAGGCTGCGGAAATTGGTGCATACGCCATGTTCTTCCTCTGTGGACTTGGCCACATGATGGGTCTTGACGTACATGACATGGAGAACCTCGGTGAACAATATGTGGGCTATGCCGAAGGGATGGTGAAAAGTCGGCAGTTCGGTTTTAAATCGTTGCGACTGGCCCGTCCGTTGGAGCCAGGCTTCGTGTTCACTGTGGAGCCAGGTATCTATTTCATTCCCGAACTGATGGACAAGTGGCGGGCAGAGCACCAGTTTGAGGATTTCATCTGCTACGACAAACTCGATGCCTGGCGCGATTTCACAGGTCTGCGCAATGAACTCAACTATGTGATAACCCCCACTGGAGCACGTCGCTTAGGCAACATCAAGAAACCTATGACCATCGAAGAAGTTTACGAAGCAAAGAATCTGTCATAATGGGAGAACAGATTATCGGAAAAGTGGAAAGTATTGAAAGTCAATATCGGGTGGATTATGTCGAAAGTGGACTGCCCCCTGACCCTTCTGACCCCTAAACCCAGTTTTGCCATTTCGCTCAACAAAGAAGTTAGGGGTCACGAGGGTCGGAAGGGTCGTTTCTTCTTGGGATATGGTAATATCTACGCATACACATATATGCGCGTGTATATGTTATACATACAGAAATGTATAAAAACTTCCATCTTGGTGATGCCCTCATCTATCAAAATCAGGCCGAAATCTAAAAATATCAGCCTGATATTTTCTATAACCAGACTGATCTCAATCAATTCCAGCATCGTATTTTTTCAGTTCTGACTTAACTGAAAATAAGCCCAATCTATTTTGCATTTCACTCGATTTTTTTAACCTTTGACTTCGTCGAAAGTAAATTGCATCTCGGAAATATCCAAATATATTTGGTATTTCACCCGATTTTCACTACCTTTGCCCAGAAATGATAAAATAGAAGTTTCAGAATCAGAAAAATATGGTAAGTGTAGAGAATGGATATTACAAACTCTCATGGGCTGAGCGCATCGGTTTCAACTCGGGGGAGTTGGCCCAGAACCTGATTTACCAGACGGTCAGTATCTGGTTGCTATTTTATTATAATAATGTGTTCGGACTCGACGCTGCTGTCGTAGCAGTGATGTTCCTCGTGGTACGTATCATCGACGTACTATGGGATCCGATGGTGGGGGCCGTCGTAGATAAGTCACATCTCCCTTGGGGCAAGTACCGTTCGTGGCTCCTCATCGGCGGTCTGCCATTGGCGACGTTCGCGATGCTCTGCTTCTGGAACGGTTTTAGCGGGTCGCTGCTCTACGCCTATGTGACATACGTGGGCATGAGCATGTGCTTCACATTGATTAATGTACCGTATGGTGCGCTCAGTGCGTCGCTGACGCGCGACACCAACGAGATTACCATCCTCACCAGTGTACGCATGCTGATGGCCAATACCGCCGGACTTATTATCAAGACTTTGCCTCTGGTCATCGCCCTGTTTGCCCCCAAGGTGCTCAACGAGCAGACGGGCGAGATGGAGGCGGTCTATAATACCCCCGAGGCAGGAGGGGCATGGTTTATCACCATGAGTATTTTTGCGCTTACTGGTTTGGTGCTACTCGTTGTCACCTTCTTCAGTAGCAAGGAACGCATCGTGATGGACAAAAGTGAGTCCGCTAATGTCAAGGTGAGTGACCTCTGGATGGAACTGGTCAGGAACCGTCCTTTGCGGGTATTGGCGCTCTTCTTCATTATTGCCTTCACCACGATGAGCATCAGCAACGCCGCCGACTCTTATTTTATGACCTATAATATGGGGGCCACACCGATGATGACTACCACGTTCATGTGGCTAGGAACCATTCCGGCTTTTATATTCCTGCCTATGGTGCCTGCCATCAAGCGCAGGATAGGCAAGAACGGTATGTTCCGACTGTTCCTTGGTATCTCCATCGTAGCCATGCTGGTGATGTACCTCTTCGTGTCGCTCCCCAGCCTGAAGTCCTGTTTCCCATTACTCTGCGTAGTACAGTTTGTGAAGAGTACAGGCGTGCTGGTAGCCACTGGCTATATGTGGGCACTGACACCAGAGGTGGTGACCTACAGCGAATATGCCTCGGGGCGGCGTGTGGCAGGCATCGTCAATGCCCTTATCTGCATTTTCATGAAGGTGGGTATGGCCCTGGGCGGAGTGATTCCAGGACTGGTACTGGCCTGGGTGGGTTTCAAGGCCGGCGCATCGACCCAAACTCCATTGGCTGAACAGGGTATCCTTTGGCTCGTCACTTTGATTCCTGCTGCTCTCTTCGTCATCGCCATTTTCGTCATCGGCAAGTACGAACTTACAGACGAGAAGATGGACGAGATCAATGCTGCCATAACAAATAAAACAAAATAAGCCATGCAACTTACATCCAATTCCGACAAAATTACCAGGGACTATTTCGACTCCCTGTTGGTAGAAACCCGTTATCTGGACGCTGTGCTCCCATCCACGCAACTGACACTGTTTGGCGAAACCTTCCGTACGCCTATCATGACAGCCGCCCTGTCGCACCTGCACAATACTGCCATGAACGGAATGACGGTCTATGCCAAAGCCGCAGTCCTCAGCGGTACTGTACACTGGGTGGGGATGGGCAGCGACGAGGAACTAGAGGCCATTGTGGCTACTGGTGCCAAAACCATCAAGATTATCAAGCCTCACGCCGACAACCGCGAGGTACTGCGCAAGATTGAACATGCCGTGAAAACGGGCTGCATCGCCGTGGGTATGGACATCGACCATGCTTTCAACTCCGAGGGCGGCTACGACAATATCTTCGGACTGCCCATGAAGGCCAAGACGACAGCGGAACTGAAGGAGTTTGTGCAGGCAGCGGGTGTACCCTTTATTGTGAAAGGTGTACTCAGTCCCCACGATGCCGAAAAATGTCTCAAGGCTGGTTGCACAGGTATTGTCGTGTCCCATCATCATGGCATGATCCAATACGCTATACCGCCACTAATGGCGTTGCCCGACATCCTATCTGTCACCGACAGGAGTATCCCCGTGTTTGTGGATTGCGGTATTGAGAGTGGGATGGATGCCTACAAGTGTCTGGCCCTTGGGGCGACAGCCGTGTCGGTAGGTCGTCACCTGATGCCACTGCTCAAAAACGGCGCCGAGGCTGTAGCAGGTCGCATCGACGAGATGACGGCAGAACTGGCAGGCGTGATGGCCCGAACAGGTGTGAGTTCGTTGGATAATATGGATTCTTCAATCATTCATAGGAGGACATTCTGATGTATCTCGGCATTTCATCATCTTTGGAGCATGGGTCACCTGAAGAGTGGGCCCAGAAGCACAAGTCGCTCGGACTGGAAACTGTGAATTTCCCCGTGAGTTGTGATGACGGCGCAGAGGTCATCATGGCTTATAAACAGGCTGCTGATGAGGCAGGTCTCACCGTTGCCGAAGTGGGGGTATGGCGTAACACACTGGCTACCGACCCCGAAGAGCGCCAACATTGGATCGACTATGCCATCCGTCAACTCCGTATGGCCGATGCCATCGGTGCAGCCTGCTGCGTGAATGTGGTGGGTACACCCTATGGGCCGCGCTGGGACGGGGGCTACCGTGAAAACTTCAGCCCAGAACTCTGGGACATGGCCGTCAATATGATTCGTCAAATCATCGACACTGCCCGTCCCCGTCATACCAAGTTCTGCATCGAGTCCATGCCGTGGATGATTCCTAGCAGTCCCGACGAATATTTGCATCTGATAGAGGATGTAGATCGTACGGAGTTCGGTACCCATCTCGACGTGGTGAACATGATCACCACGCCGCGACGTTATTTTTTCAACGATGAATTCTTAGAGGAGTGCTTTGAAAAACTTCATGGCACCATCGTCAGTTGTCATCTGAAAGATATACGCCTCAAACCCGAATACACCTTCCAACTGGAAGAATGTGCCTGTGGTCAGGGAACTTTGGATATAAAAAGGTATATCCATCTGGCCACTACTGAGAATCCCCGTATGCCTATGATCATCGAGCATCTTACCACCGACGAAGAGTATTTCTCTAGCGTGCAGTAT
>JAGCPK010000150.1 GCA_017965725.1 Prevotella sp. | reverse complement strand
GGAATGCATCGTGAGTCCAGATGAACTTAACAGGCAGCTCCATCAGGGCAGCCATACGTACGGCTGGCTTCATGTAGTCGGAGAATACGAAGAAGGTACCGCAAGCGGGGATGACACCACCATGCAGAGCCATACCGATACAGCAGCAAGCCATAGTCAACTCAGCCACACCAGCCTCGAAGAATGCACCGCTGAAATCGCCACGAACCAAATCCTTGGTCTTTTTGAGGAAGCCATTGGTGTTATCGGAGTTAGAAAGGTCGGCAGATGCGCAGATCATGTTGGGCACCTGCTCAGCGAGTTGACCCAGAACGGTGGCAGATGCGTTACGTGTAGCGCAACCAGCCTTCTGCTCCACCTTGCTCCAGTCGATCTTCGGAGCCTTGCCACTGAACCACTCCTCGAGTTGCTTGGCCTGTACGGGATGACCCTTGGCCCACTCAGCCTTCTCGGCGTAGCGCTCAGCCACAATCTTCTTCAGTTCCTCAGCACGCTTGGCATAGAGAGCCTGTACCTCTGGGAAGATCTGGAACGGATTCTCGGGATTGGCACCCAGGTTCTTCATCGTGTTGATGTAAGCGTCGCCGCCGAGAGGTGCACCGTGAGTAGCGCAGTTGCTCTCGTAAGAACTGTTGTCAGCCTTGCGGGCACCCTTACCCATCACGCAGTGTCCGATGATGAGTGAAGGACGCTCCTTCTCAGCCTGAGCCTTCTTGATGGCCTCACGGATCTGATCCACGTTGTTTCCGTCGATCTTCTGCACGAACCAGCCCCAAGCCTCATACTTCTTGGCAGTATCCTCGCAGGTCACCACCTCAGTACGGGTTGACAACTGAATATCATTGGCGTCGTAGAACATGATGAGGTTGTCGAGTCCCAGGTTACCGGCGATACGACCTGCACCCTGCGAGATCTCCTCCTGCACGCCACCGTCAGAGATGTAGGCGTAGATGGTCTGGTTCATCACGTTGCCCAGACGAGCCTTCAGGAACTTAGCGGCGATGGCAGCACCAACGGCGAAGCAGTGACCCTGTCCCAGAGGACCAGAGGTGTTCTCGATGCCGCGCTCAATCTCGCGCTCGGGGTGTCCGGGAGTCACTGAGCCCCACTGACGCAGGTTCTTCAGATCCTCGAGGGTATATTTGCCGATGAGGGCCAACTGGCTGTAAAGCATCGGAGCCATGTGTCCTGGATCGAGGAAGAAACGGTCTCTTCCCTCCCATGCGGGATTCTCGGGATCATAGACCAGGAACTCACTGTACAGGGTGTTGATGAAGTCTGCACCACCCATAGCACCGCCGGGGTGTCCCGACTTAGCCTTTTCAACCATCGAAGCAGCAAGGATACGGATATTATCCGCTGCCATGTTCATAACTTTGTTGTCGTTCATAATAAATTGTTATTTAATATTTAATACGATAATAGATTTCGCGGGAACTTTCACGGTGAGCACACCTTTGTTCAGTTTGGCGTCGTTGTAAGCCTTCGGAGCCACCACGTTCGGACTGTTGAAGTCGTTGTAGTCAGCCACGTTCTTCGAGGTGAGGATGCGACCGCTCACGCTCTTGGCCTGGTAACCGTCGATCTGGAAGTCGATGGTCTTGTCGGTGTCGAGGCTGACGTTCGTGATGGCGAGAACGAGACTGCCGTCAGTGGTCTTGGCAGCAGAGGCAGAGAGTAGGGGACAGGGGCGGTAGCCAGCATCCTTGGCACCCTCCTTCTCCTTGAAGTAAGCCTTGCTCACGGCGACGATCTCACTCTCCAAGTCAACAGGCAGATAGGTAGCCTCCTGGAACGGTGTGTACATCTCAAACACGTGATAGGTCGGTGTCAGCACCATGTGGCCCGTACCCTCCTGATCCGTGAGGATCATCGACTGTAGCACGTTCACCACCTGTGCGATGTTCGCCATCTTCACACGGTCCGTATATTTATGGAACACGTTGAGGCTCAGCGAGGCGACGAAGGCGTCGCGCAGGGCGTTCTGCTGATACAGGTGTCCGGAGATTGTTCCGGGCTCCTCGTCCCACCAGGTGCCCCACTCATCGACGAGCAGACCGATGGTGTTCTTCGGGTCCTTCTCGTCCATGATGGCCTTGTGCTTCTTAATCACCTCCTCAATCTCCAGACACTTGCCCAGCGCCCAGTAGTATTGGTCGGTGCTGAACTTAGTGGCCGAGCCCTTCGAGCCCTCCCAGCCCGAGCAGGTATAATAGTGTAAGGAGATGCCCTGCATGCGGTTGCCGATGTTGTCCATCAGCACCGTTGTCCAGTCATAGTCGTAGTCAGAGGCCCCCGAGGCGATGCGATAGAGTTTGTTGCTGCCCTGGTCGCGCAGATAGGTGTTGAACTTACGGAACTCGTCGCTGTAGTATTGCGGTGTCATGTTACCACCACAGCCCCAGGCCTCGTTGCCGATACCGAAGTACTTCACCTTCCAGGCCTTGTCGCGCCCGTTCTGACGGCGCAGACGAGCCATCGGGGTGTCACCGTCGGCAGTCATGTACTCCACCCACTGGGCCATCTCCTTCACGGTGCCCGAGCCCACGTTACCGCTAATATACGGTTCGCAGCCCAGCATCTCACAGAGGTTCAGGAACTCATGCGTACCAAACGAGTTGTCCTCGATGGTGCCGCCCCAGTTGTTGTTGCGCAGCGAGGGGCGCTGGCTCTTTGGTCCGATACCGTCCATCCAGTGGTAGTCGTCGGCGAAGCAGCCGCCCGGCCATCTCATCACGGGTATCTTCAGGGCTTTCAGGGCCTCGAACACATCCTTGCGGTAACCTTGGATGTTGGGGATCTTTGAGTTCTCGCCCACCCAGAGTCCGCCGTAGATACACGAGCCGAGGTGCTCTGAGAACTGTCCGTAAATCTCTTTGTTGATTTTGGCTCCAGCCTTGTCGGCGTGAACCGTTGCCTTCACGGCATCCGCTGCCATTGCTCCTGTGGCAAAGGCCAGTGCGATAGTCGCGGTAACGAAAAGTTTCTTCATATCAGGTTTTGTTTTGTTGTTTTATGAATTAGGTTACAAAGGTACAACTTTTTTTTGAAACAACAAACAAACCATCTATAAAATTAATTAAATATGAAATATGCCCGAGATTTTGGGCAAGTCGTACCCCAGGGGGTGAAACCTTGCCTGGGATTTGGTTTGGACTTTTCCCCAGTGGGGTAAACCTTGCCTCAGATTCAGTTCATATTTCACCCCGGTGGGAATTATATGCCTGAAATCTGGTTCATACTTCACCCCGGTGGGGTAAACCATGTCCCAGATTCGATTCATACTTCACCCCGGTGGGAATTTTATGCCTGAGATTTGGTTCACACTTTCACCCAGTGGGGTAAACCGTGCCCGAGATTCAGGGCTGGCTTTACCCCGGCGGATATGGTATAAACATCGAAAAGGGCTCTTGTACTTCTGAACTCCTATTGCACGGGTAAAGGAATCAAAGGTCAAATCAAAGGGATGTTCCACTGATCTCTATTTTTCTTCCAAAATTCTTGGAAGTTTGAAGGAAAATGTTTATATTTGCACCATCAATAACTAACTCATCACTTATGAAACAAAACAATTACTCATCCTTTATGTCAAAGACATCATTGTTCAGATGTGTTCTTTTCATGGTGGCCCTTCTGGGGCTTAGTGTATTTCCACTCTCGTCAATGGCCCAGACAACCAGACCGAACATCGAGCCGATGATCAAGGCTTCGTTCGGATGCGGCACCCCATACAACAACAGAATGCCAGAGGTTGAAGGTGCCATGTTATCTACGAAATATAAATTAACCCTGAACGCGGTGGCTATGGCAGAAGTGATGCACTACTACCAATGGCCCCAGCAGACAACAGATGTCATCCCCGCTGCAGAGTCGGGTATCTATTTGCCTGAAATACCCATCACAACCATCGACTGGGGGAATATTCTGCCCCACTATGACTATCAACAGAAAAACTATACTCAGAAGAATGAAGATGCCGTTGTCAATCTGATGATGATCTGCGAGACATCCGTTCAGACTTTTCATTTCTTAAATGATGATAGAATATGGGCTTTTTATGAGTATTTTGAAAAAGTAGCAACAGCACTCAGGAATTATCTGGGCTATGACGAACAGGTGGAATTAGTAGAACAATATTATTACTCTCCAGAGGTTTGGGAGCAGATGATCTACGATGAACTGAAAAACGGACGGCCTGTGATTTATTACGCAGAAAATAATGATGATTATGGATTAGCCCTTGAAAGTATTATTGTAGATGGTTACAAGGACGGATTGTTCCACATTATCTGTCATAACATCCAATATGAAGGTTATGTCAATCTGTTGAATATTGAAATTCCAGAGCATGGAACTTTCTCAAAGCATAAGGCTATTATCGGCATACAGCCCGATCTGCCAGATAATCCGAAACAGTATATGGTTGTTGATAACGGGAAAATGACGTTCTGTTATGACAAGGAGAGGGAGAGCCGTACTGGAAACGTGACACGGTTTATAGACGACCATTCTAATTACGCGGAAGAGGTTACGGAGGTTGAGTTTGACCGCTCATTTGCTGATGCTAAGCCTAAAGACTTGTCTTTTCTATTCTATGGGTATAAGAACCTCAAGAAAATTGTGGGCATAGAAAACCTCAACACTTCGCTCACCTGGGATATGACATCTATGTTCAGCGGCTGTTCTAGCCTGGAAAGTCTCGATGTCAGCGGGTTCAAGACGGATTTTGTGTCTGAGTTTGCAGGGATGTTCTACGACTGCTCTAGTCTGACGAGCCTTGATGTCAGCGGATTCAAGACAGATCGTGCGAGGATGATGTCTTCTATGTTCGCCGGATGTACCGGCCTGACAAGTCTTGATGTCAGTGGATTCAGGACGGATAATGTAAAAAGTATAGATGCTATGTTCTATGGCTGCTCTGGTCTGACGAGCCTTGACCTCAGTGGTTTCAAGACAGACAATGTGACGAGTATGGCATACATGTTCTATGGTTGCTCTGGTCTGACGAGCCTTGATGTCAGTGGGTTCAAAACAAACAATGTGACGGATATGGCATACATGTTCTACGGCTGCTCTGGTTTGACGAGCCTTGACGTCAGCGGGTTCAGGACAGACAATGTGACGGATATGAGAAGTATGTTCGCGGATTGTGAGAATCTTACCAGCCTTGATGTCAGCGGGTTTAAGACAGACAATGTGACGGATATGAGATATATGTTCGCATTTTGCAAAATAACCAGTCTCAACCTTGGTGGGTTCAACACTGTGAAAGTAAAAGATATGTATTCCATGTTCCGCAATTGTTATGAGTTGTCAACCATTTATGTTGGTGAAGGCTGGGATACGTCGAATGTGGAAAATGCTGATGAAATGTTCATGGATTGTAAAAAAATAGTCGGTGGTGCCGGCACGGCATACGATAAGAATCATATCGGAAAGGACTATGCCCATATGGATGAGGCCCCAGATAATCCTGGCTATTTCACATCAGCATCGACCGGTATCATCACACCTCTTCTCGACCACCCTGCCTCGCATCAGGTTTACAACTTACAGGGCAAGCGTCTTAACAGCCTGCAAAAGGGTGTGAACATCATCCGCACCAACAAAGGCCAAGCCAAGAAACTATTGGTAAAATAAACAACAAAAAAGGAGCCCTAAGAAAGATAAAGCCCGCAACTGCGGGCTTTATCTCTTGTGATTGCTTTACTTCTTACTGAAGGTTTCCCTTTTGCACTTCCTGTGCGGCCTTGATGGCCTCTGTGGCGATGTCGAGCACCTTGGTGACGGGATCGTCCTTCTTCTTATCCATGTCCTGCGGGTAGGTGTACGACCAGAGGGTCTTCTCCTTGACCAGGTTGAAGGTCGTGTTCCACTCTGCGATCTCGATCTTCCAGAACTTCAGTTTCACACCCAGGTCGGCG
>JAGCPK010000149.1 GCA_017965725.1 Prevotella sp. | reverse complement strand
CTATATTGAGCAGGACGACTACTTGAAGAATCACAAGGGTGAATATGCAGAGCGCGGTGGAGTTATTATGCCTTGGCATCATCAGCTTGACTTCAAGTTCAACCAGGATTTCTATATCAAAGTCGGCAAGACGCGTAATACGCTTCAGTTTGGTATTGACATCAAGAACTTGCTGAACCTCCTGAATTCTGATTGGGGACTGTACAAGCAGGTGAACAACATGCAGTTGCTTTCTTATAAGTCGGGTGCATATCAGTTCCAACAGAACAACAAGGAGCGTCTGACTTCGACCTATACTGATTACAGAAGTGCTGCATCTTGCTATAGTATTCAGTTTAGTATCCGTTATCTGTTTAATTGATTATTTTTCGAAACGCAGAAATATCCCTTATCAAGAGCTCCGCTGTATGGCGGGGCTCTTCGTGTCCATAAAGAATCACATTTAGACAGATAAATAATATGATGAAAAAGTATTTGTTGATGGTAGTCCTTGGACTGCTGGGCTTGGCTGCACAAGGTCAGCCGTTGTTGAAAACACACGTGGAAACGGGTGATGTGGAAGGCGTTGCCGATGGTAGCCTTGCCATCTATAAGGCCATTCCCTACGCAGCACCCCCAGTGGGTGATTTACGTTGGCGCGCTCCGCAACCCGCTCAGTCTTGGGAAGGTGTGAGGGTGTGTGACACCTTCGGACCGATGCCTCCTCAACCTACCCGTCAGGGACGTACGGCAGACATGATGAGTGAGGATTGCCTCTACCTGGGAATCGCCACACCTGCCAAGTCGGCATCAGATCGTCTGCCAGTGATGGTATGGATCCACGGTGGCGGTTTCCAGACGGAGCATTATGCTGGTGACCTGTGGACCAGTCTGGCGCGTCGTGGTGTCGTCATCGTCAGCATCGAGTATCGCACGGGAGCCCTTGGCTTCCTGGCTCACCCCGAACTGAGCAAGGAGTCGCCCGACGGACATTCCGGCAACTACGGACTCTTAGACCAGATCTTCGCCTTGCAGTGGGTACAGCGTAACATCGCCAACTTCGGCGGCGACCCTGCGAAGGTCACCATCTTCGGTGAGAGTGCAGGTGCCATCAGTTGCAGTATGCTCTGTGCCTCACCTTTGGCAAAAGGACTCTTCCGTGCTGCCATCAGTCATAGCGGAGGTTCGTTTGCTCCTTGGACAGACAATCCCCGTACCCTGGGTATGGATGCCTCACAAAAAGGTGCCGAGCAACAGGGTCTCGCCTTCCAGAAGCATTTGAAGAAAAAGAACATCAAGCAGATGCGTAAGATGGACGCCATGGAACTCTGCGACGGCAATGTAGGCTTCGCAGGCTTCTGGCCTTGTGTCGATGGCTATGTCATCTGCGACGACCAGTACCGTCTCTACGAACGGGGAGAGTATAATGATGTGCCTGTCATCGTGATGACTAATAGCGACGAGGGAGCCCTCTTCTCGCCGGGTAACATCAAGGCAGAAGACTATCAGAAACAAGCACGCAGGATGTTCGGCTCGTTTGCTGATGAGGCCCTGAAGGTCTATCCTGGCAATACCGATGACGAGGCTTGGCATGGCAATGGTGATGCTTTCCGCGATGTGGGTTTTGCCTGGCCTTCTTTCGCCTGGGTGAGTCTCCAGTCGAAGACGGGCAAGAGTGCAGCCTATGCAGCCTACCTCGCCCAGCCTTCCACTGTCAGTTTCTCACAGGACAAGCGTCGCAAGGGTGTAGCCCATGCTGATGATATCATGTATCTGAACAATACTTTCCTTGGCCAGTCCGAGAAGTATCCCCATGAGGCTGCTGTGGCAGAGATCCTGCAGCAGTACTGGGTGAACTTCGCCAAGACGTGTAATCCCAACGGCAAGGGCCTGCCTTACTGGCCTACCTTCGATGCTGCCAAACCCACCACGATGCAGTTCAGCAACGGTGCCTCGCTCATCATGGTGCCCAACCGCGACAAGATCGACTTCGTGGATCGTTTCTACAAAGCCAAGCGCGAGGAGGCAGAGAGCCAACGGAAATAAGGGAACACTCGTGATAAAATGAAAATCCCGATTCTCATGCGAGGATCGGGATTCTTCTTTGGTAGGGACACCCGGGCTCGAACCGGGGACCTCTGCAATGTGACTGCAGCGCTCTAAACCAACTGGGCTATGCCCCTGTTTTTCCAAATTCGCCTGCAAAATTACGCATAAAAAACGAAACCACCAAACCTTTTCCCAGAAAAATGCCTTGAGAGGTTAAAAATTCAGTTTGGCAGTGAACTCAAATGTCAGCGGACGGATAAACGTACCAGCCATCACGAAGTTGTGATAGCGTTCCGGGTCAGTGATCAGGTCGGCGGCATTGATATTGCCGCTGGCACCCTTCTGGTTCAGGATGTTTACCACGCTGGCGGCTAGCATCACATGGCGGTTCATCCTATACTCCACACCACCGAAGGTCTCCCATCGTCCGTTGAAATACAGCGTATTGGTCTTGTTCACGTATTGTTTGCTGAAATATCTGGCACTGAGCCACACGCGCCAGTCGCCGAAACGGTAGGTGGGCTCTATCTCCAATTCCATCTTCGAGAGGGCGGTGATGGTCTTGTCGGTGAAGTCGTACTCCTCAGTGACGCCGTCGCTAAAGGTGGGTGTAATCTTAAAGTTCTTGTATTTAGGTTCGCGGATGGTGAACATCACATGCACGCTCAGTCCTTTTACGGGGGTGATCACAGCATCCGTCAACCACCCCAGCGTTGCCATGTCGTAGTAGTAAGGTACGGTAAACGACTCCGTCATTCCTTCCTTCATGTCGCCCACGTCCTTTGTCAGTACATGACTGAAGTTCGGGCGCTCCTGCGAGTTCTTCATGGTGATATAGGTGATCTGCGAGGTCAGGTCTATCCACTTGTTCTTCCAGAAGATGCCGCCCTGGCAATAGGTGGTGGGCATGACCTTTTGCGAGGGGTAGTTGTAGGTGCCGTAGTGGAACAGTTGCGAGTGGATG
>JAGCPK010000148.1 GCA_017965725.1 Prevotella sp. | reverse complement strand
TGTTAGATGAAAGCAATTTTGAAAGGAATAATTGCCGATGCTCGTCACACCACTTCCGATGACAATGCTCTTGATGGCGTCATTATTCTCGTGCCAACCGGTATCTTGATTTCTATTATAATCCGCCATGGCGCCCGTGCCACTGATGGTCAATTTGCCATCGCTGGTAGTAAATGTCCATGTGACTTCCGATTCATGATCGGTTGTGCCGCAGTTGCCGCTGGCATCTGCCCACGCGCCCGATACTGCCATCAGCAGCAGGGCAAGTGTTGTGAATAATTTGATTCTCATATTCTTTTTGTTTTTTGATGATTAATTTGCCTGCAAAGATACAAATAAGTGAGAAGAAAACCAAAAAAAAAAGAAAAAAGCTAGTCATGGGGACAGGCACCTGGGTATGGGTGCTTGTTTTCATGGCCATTTTTTTGCAATATTTCTGATGGTCTCGTAATTCATGCCAGTAACTCTGGCGAGTTGTCTTGGCCTGACATCAAGCAAAAGCATAACCTCTCGAATAACAGTTTTTCTTCTTTCTAATGTCAGCAGCTGGAACTCGGAGATGCTGCGCAGACCACATGCTTTGATGACTGCTTCTCTTATCTCGATATCTGGTATCACGCGTCTTTCGTCAATGTCGATGCATCCATACCTTTCTGGCAAAGGCATGTCAACCCATGCTTTGAGTTCTGCGAGCGTGTACCTGTGCATGACGGGTTCTGTCTTGCATACATGAAGTTTCCCTAAGCCCAGGTAGTCATTCCCCCAAGAGCTATTTTACACACTGGCTTATTGTCCATCCTTTCTCATGAATCAAAATGTGCACGTGGTTCGGCATGATGCAATATGCATAGATGTGGCAGGTGCAGATTTTTGTTTGAAAGTCTTCTGCAACGACCTCCCTGAGTGAGGCAAGCGTCTCGATAAACTTTCTGTTGTCCTCTGGGTCTTCAAAGATGTCCTGACGATTGATGCCGCGAATCATAACGTGGTAGATTCCTGTGGCACTCTGGTCTCTTGCTGTGCGTGGCATAGTAAATAGGGTTTAAGTTCAACAATACCAATATCAGGCGCAAAGATAAGCCTTTTTATTCATACTTCCAAATTTTTCTGGTAGAATCTGAAATTATTCCGCATGCCCAGGTGATGCCCCAGGTGCCTGTCCCCATGGCTATTCTGGTGCTGCTCGATATTGAGGATTCGCTGAACCATCTGCACATTCTGGTTCACAATCTGAGGAATCGAGGTAAAAGCACGCATAATGAGAATGTTGACACCAACTGCTGTCTCTGACCTAAGAACGCTACTAAGCATTCCTATGCCGTTTCGGGTGAAGGCATAAGGTGGCCTTCTTAAACCCATTTTTACGAAATTGGATATCGCATTTTGCGATGTCCAAATACCATTATTATCTTTTGTTGTCAGATTGGAGGTCACAATATGTGACCTTAAAGATTCCAGTTCCTCTTTTGTTAATTGGAACATAAAGTCATCGGGGAAACGCTCTATGTTACGTTTTACTTGTTCATTGAGTCGACTAGTGGTTACCTCATAAAGCGTTGCCAAGTCGAAGTCAAGCATCACCTGCTGACCTCGGATGACTCGAATCATAGACCTTATATCAATGTTTATGTGGTCACATTTTGTGATCAGTTCAGGATTATCTTCTCCTGTATTCTTTTTCTTCTTTGCCATAGCAGAAAATTAGTTGATTCAATGTTTGCCATAGTCTCCCGATATAAGGTTAGACATTTTGACGACGCGAAGGTACAACTTTTTTGTAATCCCTGCAAGCCCGTTATCTCAGTTTATCGACAAAACCGCCGTTTCTATCGACAACCCAATCCCCTTTATTATTCTTTAACGTTATGTACACACGGGGGTCAGTACAAACCTGTCCCCGTGATTGACGATTCCCCCGCCAGCCAGACACGAAGAAACGGAAGCCGCTGACTTCCGTTTCTCTATTCTCATCTTTGGGGAACAGATCAATGAGTCCTGACCTCACCCCAGGTGCCTGTCCCCATGACTAACAAGGATAAACGGAGGACGGCTGCCGTGTCGGGGGTGACGCGATAGCGGTGGTCGATGCGGAGGCCCACAAGCCATAGGATGGTACCGGTGGCGTCAGCAAGGACGAGTTGACGGCGTTTTTCAAATAGATTAAGTTTCAGGTCGGTGAGGAAATCACTGACGAGTTTCTGACCCTGCATGCCGTAGGGTTGGAAACGGTCGCCTTGTTGGACAGGGCGGACGGTCAGCGGAAACTGGATGCCATAGGCATCGAGGGTGGCGACATCAGGGGATTTGGAGACGGTGACATCGTCGGTCTGTAAGACATCGAAACAGACGTTCTCATCGAGGCGATAGCGCCCGGGCTCCGGAATGACCAACGGTCTCATCGGTTCACGAAGGGGCTCCACGATAAGACACTCTCTGTCAATGACGAGGGTATGCGTGGGCGAAGAGAACACCCTACCCGACTCGCTATCCATGCCGGTGAGAATCTGTTCGATCTGGGTGCGGTTGAAGCCCAGGGGCGTCAATAACTCATGAAGCAGGCACAAGGGGGATGGAGAGGAAGTGATAAGTGATGAGTGATAAGTGATAAGTGATGAGTGATGAGGGTCAAGTGATGAGGGGGTCTTGTACTGGGCGGTCTCACGAGCGATCTCAGCATCATAGATTTTCTCTGCCTCGGAGAGGTAATAGGCACTGCGGGCGAGGTTGTCGGCGGTGCCAGACTGAATAGTCTCCATCAGGGGCAACAGTTGCAGACGGATCTTATTGCGCAGCACGTCGGGCTCAAGATTGGTGGAATCGGTGACGTACGACTGTCCTTTGCTGCGGAGATAATCCTCGATCTCACCGCGGGAGACACATAGCAGGGGGCGCACGACGGAACCGTTGCGGGGGCGGATGCCCGTGAGACCATGGATGCCAGCCCCACGCATCAGGTTCATCAGCAGGGTCTCAACGGCATCGTCACGGTGGTGCGCCACACAGACGGTCTCAGCCTCTAAGTCTGTCCGCAACTGTTCGAAATAACGGTAGCGCAGTTCACGCGCCGCCATCTCAATACTTACTTGATGAGCAGAAGCGTATTCCTTTGTGTCAAAATGGATTAAGTGGATGGGGATGCCTCTCTCAGTACAGAGATTCTTGACGAATGTCTCGTCACGGTCTGACTCCTCACCCCGCAGGTGGAAATTGCAGTGAACGGCCTCGATGCGATAGCCAAGTTCATGAAGGACCAGCAGCAGGGCCACACTGTCGGCACCGCCACTCAGTGCCACCAGATGCAGAGCGTCTTTGGTCAGCAGCCCGTGCTTCCCGATGAAATCGGCCACTTTACTTTTCACTGTACACTTCTCACTTTTCACTCCACGTAGAGCACGAGTCCTTTGAGGTATTCGCCTTCGGGATGGTAGATGTTAATGGGATGATCGGCAGGCTGGTGCAACTGGTGCAGGATGCGCACCTTACGACGAGCCTGGGCGGCAGCCGTGAAGACGGCATTGCGGAACAGGTCCTTGGTGACCACCTGAGAACAACTGAACGTAAAGAGGATGCCACCCGACTGTATCTTCTGCATCGCCTTCATGTTCAGACGGGTGTAGCCCTTCAGGGCATTGTGGATGGCACCACGGTGCTTGGCGAAGGCTGGCGGGTCGAGGATGATCAGGTCGTACAACCCCATATTATCCAAGAACTTAAAGGCATCCTCACAGAAGGCCTTGTGACGGTCGTCACCGGGGAAGTTGAGTTGTACGTTGCGGTTGGTGAGTTCGATGGCCTTGGCACTGCTATCGACGGAATGGACGAGTTCGGCCCCACCACGCATGGCATAGAACGAGAAGCCACCCGTGTAGCAAAACATATTCAGAACACGCTTGCCCTTGGCATACTGCTCCAGCAACGAACGGTTCTCACGCTGATCGACGAAGAAGCCCGTCTTCTGGCCACGGAGCCAATCGACGTAGAACATCAGACCGTTCTCGACGGCGGTATTGTCGTCGGAGCCGCCATAGAGGAAGCCGTTCTCCATGTCGTCCATAAACGGCAGCGTCGTCTCACTCTTGTAATAGACATTCTCGATGCGACTGCCCATCACCTTGACCAACTGCTCGGCTATCTGTACCCGACTGAGGTGCATGCCGATGCTGTGGGCCTGCATGACGGCGGTCTTGCCGTAGATATCGATGATAAGACCTGGCAACAGGTCGCCCTCGCCATGTACAAGACGGTAGGTGTTGTTATGCGGATTGTCGGCGATGCCAATAGAGACACGCATCTTCAGGGCCGACTCCAGACGGGAATACCAGAATGCATCGTTGATTTCGACGTCGCGGAAGGAAAGCACCCGTACGGCAATGGAGCCCTGCTGGTAATGGCCCACGGCAATGAAGTCGCCATCTGACGTGACAACCCTGACGACGTCGCCCTCGGCGATACCGTCGTCGGCATGCTGGATGGCGCCGGAGAACACCCACGGATGGAAGCGCAGGAGACTATCTTCCTTGTTCCTTTTGAGCTGCAAGTTCTTCATATATCCTAAAGTCTTCTTCTATCTCAAGTTCTGTCGCAAGGCTGTGCAGTTCATAGTCACCCGTCTCTTTCAGACGAAGCAGTTCCTCGTAGAGTTGGATGCAAGCCCAGGCGTCGATGGCGGCATACTGCATCTGCTTCGGCGTCAGGATGTCGCGCTCCCAGTTGGAGAGGCGCTCCGACTTGCTGATACGCTCGCCGAAGAGGTTGGCGTAGAGTTTCTGCAGACTCAGGTCTTCGACGCCGATCTCCTTCATGTGGTCTTGCAGGTCGATAAACCATCCGGGCTCAAAGTCGTGGAGACGTTTGAGGGAGGCGATGTCATCGTGCCAGGAAAGACCCACCTTGGGAACGGTCTTGTCTTCCAACAGACGGATGATGTCAGGAGTCATGCCTGTCAGGTGCAATCGGAAGAGGAAACAGTTATGATGGGTGGCCACCTGGAGCAGCGAGCACTTGAACTGCTGCTTCCGGGTGAACGATGGCCTCGTCTCGGTATCGACACCTAACAGCGGCATGGACAACAGGTAATCGACGGCTTGTGCCGTCTGCTGAGGAGCCACGACAACGAAGATCCGCTTGTCGTAAGTCACCTTCGGAAGGTCTGCCATCCAGCCTTTTGCAAACTGGTTATAGATGATCTTTTTCATTATCAAGGTGCAAAATTACAAAAAAATCAGAAAAATATGATGAAATATGGGATTTTTCCGCTACTTTTGCACGAAAATTCAGAAATGTAATTTGATTATGGCAAGAAAGAAGAAAGAAAAGAGGGTAAAACAGGCCTCCGGATTCATGGATGTGGTGGGCCTGAAGAACATATTCACCAATGAGATTCTGTGGATATTCTTTGGATTCCTGATTATTGCCGTGGCAGTCTATATGATTATCGCCTTCATCTCGTTTCTCACAACAGGTGCAGCCGACCAGACGATGATTGAGTCGGCACGTGAGGGAGAACTGATGAATACAGAGATCGTGTTTGCCAATACCTGCGGGAAGTTGGGAGCCTACCTCTCCTATTATTTCATCAAGTGCTGCTTCGGACTGCCCTCGTTCCTGATTCCAGTATTCCTGATCCTGTTGGGCGTCCACCTGATACAGGCCTACCGCGTCAACCTGCTGAAATGGTTCCTCTCGCTGATGATTGTGATGATCTGGGCCTCGGTGACATTCGCCAAGTTCCTCTCTCCTCTCTTCGTGGATGCCTGCTACAACCCTGGCGGTGACCACGGCATCTTTATCTGTCAGTGGATTGAGAACCTAATGGGTGCGCCCGGACTGACCATCATCCTCGGCCTGACGGCACTGGCCTTCCTCACCTGGATCAGTGCGGAAACGGTGTATATCCTGCGCAGGATCCTGAACCCATCGAAGTTCTTGAATAAGGTGAAGTTCAAGATCACCAATAATGACCCTGAGGAGAAGGTGGAGTCGTATGAAGATCAGATCCAGGTGGAGGACGATGAACAGACGTTGGTGTTCGACGATCCCGTCAAGCAGGAAGTGCTGTTTACGTCTGACGGCGGTGCCAAGGTGCACGACGAGGTGTATAGTGACGACACGCCCAAAGCCGATGACGTGATGATGGAGGTAGAAGTGGCTAAAGGAGACGAAGAGACGGCCGATGACAATACCCTCGCTGACGATGACTACAAGAACCTGGAGCCCTACGACCCCAAGCGCGACCTGGAAAACTATAAGTATCCCACCCTCGACCTGTTGAAGAAATACGATAATGACGGCAAGCCGTATATCGACATGGCGGAGCAGACCGCCAACAAGAACAGGATTGTCGATGTGCTGCGTACCTTCGGCGTGGAGATCTCAAGCATCAAGGCAACGGTAGGACCTACCATCACCCTCTATGAGATCACGCTGGCTCCAGGTGTGCGTATCACCAAGATCCGTTCGCTGGAGGATGACATCGCCCTGAGTCTCTCGGCCCTCGGCATCCGTATCATCGCCCCGATGCCCGGCAAGGGTACGGTCGGTATCGAGGTGCCTAATGCCAAGCCATCCATCGTCTCGATGGAATCCATCCTGAACTCGAAGAAGTTCCAGGAGAGTCAGATGGAACTGCCTTGTGCCGTCGGTAAGACAATCACCAACGAGGTGTTTATGTTCGATCTGGCCAAAGCCCCACACCTGCTCGTGGCCGGTGCTACGGGACAGGGTAAGTCTGTCGGACTGAATGCCATTGTCACCTCTTTATTATATAAGAAACATCCGGCAGAGTTGAAGATCGTGCTTGTCGATCCGAAGAAGGTGGAGTTCTCCATCTACAACCCGCTGATCAACCACTTCCTGGCGAAGGTGCCCGACGAGGATGCCGATCCCATCATTACCGACGTGACGAAAGTGGTGCGCACACTGAACTCGCTCTGTAAACTGATGGACACCCGTTACGACCTGTTGAAGGAGGTGGGCGCCAGAAATATCAAGGAATATAACAAGAAATTCATTGACCGTAAGATACCGCCACGCGGCGGACACGGATTCATGCCGTATATCGTCGTGATCATCGATGAGTTCGGCGATCTGATCATGACGGCCGGTAAGGAGATAGAATTGCCTATCGCCCGTATCGCACAGTTGGCACGTGCCGTGGGTATCCACATGGTCATCGCCACCCAACGTCCTACGACAACCATCATCACGGGTAATATCAAGGCCAACTTCCCCGCCCGTATCGCCTTCAAGGTGTCGGCAGGTATCGACTCGAAGACTATCCTCGACCGTACAGGAGCCCAACAACTCATCGGACGAGGCGACATGCTCTTCCTCAACGGTGCCGAGCCAGTACGTGTGCAGTGTGCCTTCGTAGATACGCCCGAGGTGGAACGCATCAACACCTTCATCGCAGAACAGCAGAGTTATGGCGAGCCGTTTGAACTTCCTGAGCCGGATATGCCGGAATCGGATCTCGGTGAAGGCGGCAACAAGGATGTGGACATGCAGCATCTCGACCCGCTGTTTGAGGATGCCGCCCGACTGATCGTGCGCGAACAGAGCGGCTCCACCTCACTCATCCAACGTAAGTTTGCTATCGGCTACAACCGTGCCGGCCGACTGATGGATCAGTTGGAGAAAGCCGGTGTGGTAGGCGCTGCCATGGGCTCGAAGCCCCGTGAGGTGATGATTCAGGATGAGAACAGTTTGAACAACCTCTTAAATAATCTGAAATGAAGAAGATTGGATTTATCATAACGATGCTCCTGCTCTGTGCAGGCGTAAAGGCAGAGAGTGCCAAGAGCATCCTCGACAAGGCTGCCGCCACGGTGAGTAACCCCAGTGGGGTGCAGGCTAACTTCCAGATGAGAAGCAAACAGTTTGGCAATACCTCGGGGAGCATCTCCATCAAAGGCAGGAAATTCCATGCCACCACCCCGCAGGCCGTCGTATGGTTTGACGGTAAGACACAGTGGACCTACATGAAGCAGAACGACGAGGTGAACGTGAGTAATCCCACGGAAGAAGAGTTGCAGGCCATCAATCCCTACAACTTCATCAACATCTACAAGAAGGGTTTCAAACTCTCGTCGAAGACCGTCAACAACTCCTACGAGGTGCACCTGAAGGCTACCAACAAGAAGAGGAACATCCAGGAGATGTATATCATCGTGGATCAGAAATCGTACCGTCCCACCCATGTGAAGATGCTTCAAAACGGCAAGTGGAGCGTACTGATTATCAGTGGATTAAAAACGACTACGCTCAGCGATAATCTCTTCCAGTTTAATGCCAAGGACTTCCCTCAGGCAGAAATCATAGACCTCAGATAATATCAGATAGAATGAACAAGTTACAACTATTCAAGTTGCTGCGCAAGAACATCAAACTCAGCGAGAAGCGCAGTCCTATCTTTGAACAGAACAAATGGGCCAAGGTACTGGTATATTTCCTTTCGGCCATGTTTATCATCTACCTGATCATGTATGGTACCATGATCGGCTCTGCTGCCGACGGGGAAGCGGGAATGATGATAGCGGCGATGATCATCATCCTGCCCATTGACTTCCTGTTGCGGTTCATCTTCCAGAGCACACCTGCCATGATGGCAAAGCCCTATATCCTGATGCCCATCTCGCGCTACTCGGTCATCGAGTGCTTCCTCGTGTCGTCGCACTTCAGCGGCTACAACTTCCTGTGGCTGGGCATGTTCATACCCTACTCCATCATCCTCTTCTTCTCAGGAGGCTTCTGGGCCACCATCTACGTGCTGATACTCTCGATGCTGCTGATTATCCTGAACAGCCAGATCTATCTATTCTTCCGCACGCTCGTCAACAGGAGTCCGCTCTGGCTGATACCTGCCGTCCTGTTCTATGCCCTGCCATACACCCCACTGCTGTTCATCAAACCTGCCCATAAAGGGATTGGGAAGATTTCCGATGCCTTGATAGAGGCAGGCACCGCCTGGTGGATGCTGCCGCTCATCCTGCTGGTGATCGTTGGCGTGTTCTTCTTGAACAGACACTTCCAGTTCAAGTATGTGTATGAGGAGATCTCGAAGAAGACAGAGAAGGCCCTGAAGAAGGTGTCGCAGTTTAAGTTCTTCAACCGCTTCGGACTCGTGGGCGAGTATCTGAAGATCGAGTTGAAGTCGAACATCCGCAACAGAACCATGAAGTCACGCTGCATCCTCAGTCTCGTGATGGTGGCTATCTTCTCTGCCATCATCGCCTATACGAGTATCTATGACAATGTGCTCATGAAGAACTTCTGGCTGCTCTACTGCTTCGCCCTCTACAGCATGACCTCGCTCATCAAGATCATGGGACAGGAAGGCAACTATATCGACCTGCTGATGACACAGCGCGAAAACATCCTCGCCCTGCTGAAGGCGAAGTTCTGGTTCTACTGCTGCGTACTCATTATCCCCTTCATCATCCTGTTGCCCGCCGTCTTCACTGGTAAGTTCACCATCCTGATGCTGCTTGCCTATATGTTCCTCGTGGGCGGATGCATGCATTTCATCATCTTCCAGTTGGCCGTCTATAACAAACAGACGCTGCCGTTGCAGTTGAAGGTGACTGGTAAGGGCAACTACGAGAACGGCATCCAGATCGCTATCGAGATGGCCATCATGTTCGTGCCCGCTATCGTCCTCGGCGTCGGCTATCTCACGGTTGGTCTGACGGCCACCTATATCTTCATGTGTGCTGTAGGGCTGGGCTTCATTGTCACCAGCAACATCTGGCTGCGGAACATCTACAACAGAATGATGAAACGCCGCTACGAGAATATCGAGGGATTCCACGCAACACGCGTCTGAAATCACGCAAAAGAGGCCGTTCACTTCGGCCTTTTTTGCTAAATTATACTTTTTTCGAAAGAAAACTCGAAAAATGTTTGGTGGAATGAAGAAAAGTGAGTACCTTTGCACCCGCTAAAGAAAAAGGATGCACCCGTAGCTCAGTTGGTAGAGCACCTGACTCTTAATCAGGGTGTCCAGGGTTCGAGCCCCTGCGGGTGTACAATGAGGAGGCAAGCGGACCTCCTTTATTTTTGAAAAGATGATGCACCCGTAGCTCAGTTGGTAGAGCACCTGACTCTTAATCAGGGTGTCCAGGGTTCGAGCCCCTGCGGGTGTACATTTTATTAGTATAGGTCAAGGGTTGCCGATATGGCTCAGTTGGTAGAGCAACGCATTCGTAATGCGTAGGTCCCCGGTTCGAGTCCGGGTATCGGCTCTAAGGTAAAAAGATTTTGGAATCAGGATTCGCGGAATTAGCACATCGGTAGTGCACGGGCTTCCCAAGCCTGGGAGGCGGGTTCGATTCCCGTATTCCGCTCAACACTTACAAGGCTTGCCAAAAGGCAGGCCTTTTGTTTTATCTGACGGTGAGATGGAAACATCCCTGCTTCACCTCGTACTTGATGTAGCAACGGTTGTTCTGGCGCATGTCCCTCAGCACCTCGGAGAGCACCCATTTCAACGTATCGTTGCGGACGGCACGACGGGCAGGACCGTCGGGATCCTCCACCGTCTCATACCTGTTGTAACAGATATCGACAGTGGTGCCATAGAGATGGCACGAGTTCTCCGTGGCATTGCCGTTACGGCGACGTAGTTTGACAACATCCTCCTGAGAGCGTAGTACACTGGAGACGATGATACGGTGAAGAGGTATGCCCTTGACGTATAGACTGTCAAAGAAAGCCTCGCCGATATCCTGAAGGAGATTTGCAGCATGGGGCACCAGATAAGGAATACTGGAATAAAGCGGATCGACGTGATAATAGGGACTAGAACCAATATAAACCAGTTCACGCTTGCGGGCCTCGGCATCTTCACGGTTTTTCACTGGCGACACACCCCATTGCTGGGCAGCAAGCAGTTGCACGGCATTCGTATCAGGGAAACATGTCTGGTAGTTGGAAACGCCGACAATGCGATGCGCCTTAGAGGCTGGCGGTCCTTGGAGATTGCCCGTGACGTCTTCTGTATAAGCAACCGAATCCGTAGCCCTTGACTCAGCAATACCAGGGAATATCCAACGGATACATGCCAACAGAAGGACGACGGCCATAAAACCCGTCAGATATGTCTTTTTGGTCAGTCTAACTGTTAATTTCTTCATTTGCGGTGCAAAGTTAGCAAATTTTTCTTCTAATTCTGCTTAATCTGTGGCTTTTTTTGTAACTTTGCAGGCAAAATTCAATAATTGTCTGAGAGATTGATAGAGAAGCATATCGTTTTAGAGGATATTGACCCCGTGATGTTCTACGGAGTGGGCAACGTGCATTTGCAGATGATACGCTCGTTGTATCCCAAACTGCGGATTATGGCCCGCGACAATGTGATCCGTGTGCTGGGCGACGAGGAACAGATGGCGGCCTTCGAGGAGAGTGTCGAGAAACTGAGATCCCACATCCTCCAATTCAACAATATCGGCGAAGAGGATATCATTGAAATCGTGAAAGGTCGGCGGAACAATGACTTTGTGCCAGCCGACGTGGTGTGCTACTCGATGTCGGGACGCCCTATCAAGGCTCGTACGGAGAATCAGCACCGACTGATAGAAGCCTACGGGAAAAACGACATGGTGTTCGCCGTGGGACCTGCCGGTACGGGAAAGACCTATCTGAGCATCGCCCTCGCCGTGAAGGCCTTGAAGGAAAAGACGGCCAAGAAAATCATCCTCTCACGCCCTGCCGTGGAGGCTGGAGAGAAACTGGGATTCCTACCTGGTGACATGAAGGACAAGATTGACCCCTACCTGCAACCGCTCTACGATGCGCTGGAGGATATGTTGCCGCAGGTGAAGTTGCAGGACATGATGGAGAGACACGTCATCCAGATAGCACCCCTCGCCTTCATGCGCGGACGCACGCTGAGTGATGCCGTCGTAATCCTCGACGAGGCACAGAACACAACACCGGCACAGATACGGATGTTCCTCACCCGTATGGGATGGAACACGAAGATGATCATCACCGGTGACGTGACCCAGATAGACTTGCCCCGTTCGCAAAAGAGCGGACTTATCGAAGCCTTGGAGATACTGCATGATGTAGATGGTATCGGAGTGGTGAACTTAGACAGAGGCGATATTGTACGTCATAAACTGGTGACACGTATCGTCAACGCATACGAAAAATTTGATAAAGAACGAAATAGCAATGAAAGCATTAACAAAGACTGATTTTAAATTTGAAGGTCAGAAAAGCGTTTATCACGGCAAGGTCCGTGATGTGTATAACATCAACGATGATCTGATGGTGATGGTGGCCACCGACCGCATCTCGGCATTCGACGTGGTGCTGCCTAAGGGCATTCCCTTCAAGGGACAGGTACTCAACCAGATTGCAGCCAAATTCCTCGATGCCACCACAGACATCTGTCCAAACTGGAAACTGGCTACCCCAGACCCGATGGTCACCGTCGGTCTGAAGTGTGAGGGCTTCCGTGTGGAGATGATCATCCGCAGTATCCTCACCGGCTCAGCCTGGCGTGAGTATAAGAACGGCTGCCGTGAACTCTGTGGTGTAAAACTTCCTGATGGCATGAAGGAGAACGAGCGCTTCCCAGAGCCTATCATCACTCCGACGACGAAGGCTGACGAGGGGCACGACATGAATATCTCGAAGGAAGAGATCATCGCACAGGGACTGGTGTCGAAGGAGGATTATGAAATCATGGAGGACTATACCCGAAAGATCTTCCAGCGTGGACAAGATATCGCTGCCAAGCGTGGACTCATCCTTGTGGATACGAAATATGAGTTCGGTAAGCGCGACGGTAAGGTTTATCTCATCGATGAAATCCATACCCCAGACTCCTCACGCTATTTCTATGCCGATGGCTATGAGGAGAAACTGGCCAAGGGCGAACCACAGCGTCAACTCTCAAAGGAGTTTGTACGTCAGTGGCTCATCGAACACAACTTCATGAACGAGCCTGGT
>JAGCPK010000147.1 GCA_017965725.1 Prevotella sp. | reverse complement strand
TCTCCTCGTCGATGGCAGCCAGCACGATATCCGTACACTTGCGGTGGGTACCGTGGGGATCGGCAAGGTCAGCAGCCACATATATCTGATGGGGCTGAATCTCAGAAATCAGTTCCAGCACGATGCGGACATCATGCTCCGAGACGGGCAACTTCTCTATCTTCCCACTCTCATAGAAAGGCAGGTCGAGGAAATGGATATGATCCTTGCGGATGCCGTTGTAGCCACAGGCATTACGCGCCTCACCACGACGGATGAGCCCCTTCACGGTGAGGATGGCCTGGTTGTCGAGGTCACCCTCTGCCTTCTGCTTGATATAGTTCATAATCTCGCGATAGCGGATCTTGATGACCTCATCGGAACCGTTGGCAAAGAGTTGGTTGAAGCCGTTGATGAAGTGCATATATAGACGCACCTCCTCATCAGCCACGGCGATATTACCACTGGTTTCGTAGGCGATATGCACGTCGTGCTCCTGCTGAATCAGTCGGCGGATGGTGCCCCCCATCGAGATGACATCATCGTCGGGATGGGGCGAAAACACGATGACCCGTTTGGGATAGGGCAAGGCGCGTTCAGGACGGGTGGAGTCGTCGGCATTCGGCTTACCGCCGGGCCATCCCGTGATGGTATGCTGCAACTCGTTGAACACCTCGATATTCACGAGGCCCGCCTGTCCGTCAAACTGCTCTATGAGGTGTCCGAGGCCATTGTCCTCGTAGTCCTTCTTGGAGAGTTTTAACAAGGGTTTCCCGACCTTCTGGCAGAGTTCGATGACCTGCCGCCGCAGTGCGTGGTCAGGCATCTTGATAGTGGATGTAAGGTTGAGATTCATATCGTATAGGTTTTTTGATGGGGCAAAGATACGAAAAATCCTCGAAACAGCCAAATGTTTCGAGGATTAAAGTTCAGACAATTTTGCAATGCGTCCAATCGCGTCCTGAGCCACATCCTCAGCATCATCCTGTGATCCGAAAAAGTCCAGTGCAACTTTCAGCATCTGCGACCTTAACTGTTGGGCAATATGTCATCCCCCACCGGGGTAAAGTCTGCCCTGAATCCCGGGGAAGGTTTTGCACCCCGTGCAAAAGTATGAACCGAATCTGGGGCAAGGTTTACCCCACCGTGCAAAAGTCCAAACCAAATCTCGGGCAAGGTTTTGCCACCCGTGCAAAAGTCCGCCAGAATTTCTGGCATATCATACCCCCCCATGCAAAAGTCCAAACCAAATCTCGGGCAAGGTTTTGCACCCCGTGCAAAAGTATGAACTGAATCTCGGGCAAGGTTTCACCCCCTGGGGTACGACTTGCCTGAAATCTCAGGCATAAAAATGCAAGGTATGCAACGAGACAAACCTGCCGCTCGATCATCGATATAGTACCAACATAGAGGTGTCAGACACTTCGTGAGCCTGAGATCTTATTTCAATTTATCCAGCAGTCGTGCGAGTTCTTCAAGGCGGCGGGGTCGATGGCCTGCGCCGAGCGCTCGGAAATCTTCTGGCGGATGAGCGCCGCTATCTCGGCGAGGCGCGCCACGGCCGAAGTGAGCCCCAGCGTCGCGGCGTCGGCGGTCAACTGGGTGCTGTCCCCGTGGCTAATTGGCTAATTTTTGACTCTTTATTTAATCACAATCTTCTTGCCATTGTTCACATACACGCCGCGCTTCGTGGGCTTGCCCGTGAGGCGGCGACCGTCGAGGGTGCACCAGTTGTCCGTGCCGTCGTCGGCTTCTGTAGTGGCGGCTTCAATCCCCGTCGGGTCGACCACCGACGAGTCTCCATCGTAGAAGTACATCCGGCGGGCGTACTGCGGTGTGTTGCCGTACTTGCTGGTCTTGCGGATAATCCAGCGCAGGGGGCCGACGGTCACGGCATCGCCATAGCTGACATTGCCGTCGGTGCCGACGTAGTAGAACGGGGCGGCAGTCGTGGCGGTGGTGTTGTCGTAGGTGGCGTAGAAGGAATATATGTCCTCCATCGTCTCTGTCTTGGCCAACACGCCTGTGTTCTTCGCCTTCAACGTGGCGTCGGCAGTGGTGAACGCATAGTCCGTCACGGCCTGCAAGGGCTTATAGACGTAGGGAATGTTGGCGTGCAGCACGTCGCCCGCGCTGAGCCTTGTGATGAACACCCACATCTCGTCCGTTGTCTCCACGCTTGGCGACGGCGAGTTGGCTATCATGTTTATCTTGTAGAATGTGAGCTTCTCCACGTCGGCGGCGGTCAGCGTGTAGTCAAATGGCACCATCCACGCCTGATATAAACCTACGCGCTCCGAGCCAAGCGTCTTGGCGTAGGTGGCGTATGGAACGTAACGGTCTTGCGTCATGATGTAAGGCGTGTTGTCGGTCATCGTGCACTTCTGCCACTGTGCATAGAGTGTCGCCTTGGTGCCTTGTTCGGAGACAAGATTGCTGACTTTCTGTCCGTTCTCATAGGTCGTACCACCACCGTCAGCCTCGGTGCTCCATTTGGCGAAAGCATAGTCCTCGCGCGTGAACAAGCTATTGTCTAAGTTTCTTGCAACATTATACATGAACGACATCTCCGGCATCTCGCCTGTGCCACCGTTGGCATAGACGGCAATCTTATAGGGAAAAGTTTCGAAATAGTTCTGACTGATGTTACCCGTCACGACATCGCCGATGGTGATAGTGCCGCAGGTGTAGTTCTCTCCTCCGGCGCCAATGCTGATGTTACCCGTTGGTGAGACAGCCGTAACATGCGATACACCACTGGTAATGGTAATGTTGCCACAAGAGCCGCCGCTACCAATGCCGGGAGCCTTTCTGCCGCCACTCGCATAGATAGTTCCACCACTGATAGTAATGTTGCCACAGGCTCTTTCTTCACCTCCTCCTATGCCAGAGTAGCCCCCTCCACCATAGGCTCTGATGTTACCGCCCTCGATGTTGATATTGCCGCAATCAGGAGAAGCATAGCCGCTACCAATACCTGCACCTGCACCGACGCCATATACCCAGCCGTTGTCATAAACACCATTGCTGTATGTAATTAGCGACCCATCGCCTCGTATCGTAAGCATCTTGCCTGCAGGCACAAAGATGCCAGAATAGCGATAATCAAATCCCTCTATCTCGCTCGTAGTGCCCTCTGCAAGGTTGATTATTCCGTTGCCTTCGCAGGTGAGGCCTGCCCAAGGACAGATTTCCCAATTGAGGCCATGGATGGTTGCTCCGTTGAGCGTCACGCGGGCACCGTCGGAAATGGAAATCTTCACGGGGTGTTGCGTGCCGTCGAGTGTGCCAGTCAGTGTCTCGCCGTCGGGCACGGTGAAGTCCTCTGTGATGGTTGAGAGGTCAGTGACATGCGAGTGCCCTCTGAACTGGAACTCCGCGAGCTGGAAGACGTTGCCGCTTTTCACGCCTTCAATGACGAGGATGAAATACTTGAAAGCCGTCTCTTGCCCAGGAATCTCGAACTCAAAGTCCTGGCTGTTGACATCCTGTAGCACATTGTCGTCATTGACGTGGGCAAGTTGCACCCATCCGACGTCAGTTTTATTCTTCTTTGCCAAGATTTCCCATCGGGAAGGATTGCGGCCCGGGTTTTCGGCGCAGTCATTGCCTGTGGTCATCACATAGCCCGTTGGAACAAAGGGAATGTCCGCATAGAATTCAACAAGCACCCTGTCGTTACCTTGGAAGGTGCAGTCCGTGACGCACCACTTTGTGTTCTTGTCGCCGTCAAACAAGAAGACGTAGTTTTCGCTAATCACGCCGAGCGTACCGCCTGTAGGAGTGTAGCCCGTAACAATCGGGTCTTGCGCTCCAACCGTCAAAGTAAATACTGAGAGTAACAGCGTCAGCACCAAGTTCTTGGTTAGTCTTTTACTTTTCATTTCTTTGTTGTGTTAATGATTTATACTTTCCAGTAGGGATACAAACAATGCGGCCTCGCCGATAATCATCGTGTGATAGACAATGCCGCCGAAGAGCACTTTGTCGGCTGTCAGGTCCTCGCGCGTCATTCCGCCACAACGTCCCAGGATGGTGTCGATGGCCTCCAAGATATGCTGGAGGCGGTTGCGGTCTTTAGGCTGCTCTCTCATAAATCAGGATTTTATCACGTTCCACACTCTCGCGGGCGAAGTCGGCCAGCGAACCTTCAGTCACTAAGTCCACGCGGCGGTCGAGCAGTTGCTCCAAGTCGCTCCACATGCCGAAGAACTCGAGGCCCACGCGCTGTGAAGGGTCGAGGACCACGAGCAGGTCCACGTCGCTCAGCGGTGTCTCCTCGCCACGGGCGAAGGAGCCGAAGAGCCATGCCCTCACGACAGGCTGCGTCTTGAAGTAGTCGGCTATTGTTTTCTGCATTCTTGCTCTGGCAAGCGACTCATGTAGTCGTGGGTCTTGCGTGCTCATAAGCGTTTCAATTAGGATTCTGCTGCAAAGATACGAAATTTCCGCGTAACTTGTTTCTTTTTCGCGGAAAAAATGCGCCGCGGGGGCGAAATACGCATCACTCCGGGGGCAGGAGGACGACGCCTGTCTGCTTCTTACCGTCCATCATGATCTTGAGGGGATGCTCAAAGCGGACGTGGCGAACGTATTCCGTTTCTTCGATGGCGGGCATCGCGTCGAGGATATCCTTCTGGAAGATGCCATCACCCGTATAGGTGTTGATGGTGAAATAGCCGACACCGAACGAGGTGAGGTTCTGGAAGAAGTGGGTGCCCTGCGAGGGATCGACGTGATAGTTCTTCAAACCTGACTCCACGATGACACGGGCAGCGGAGATATGGGGCCACTTCACAGGGATGCCCAGCCAGTAGTCGCTGGAGCCCCAGCGCCCTGGACCCACCAACACGTAGTTAGAGCCAACAGCACCATCCTCGGAAACATACTTGCCGTCGAGGAACTTCTGGTTGACACGCTCAATCTCCATGGCGATGGTGGGATTGTTGGCAGCAGTGAAATCCTCGCCTGCCTTCACATACACCACATCGACGACATCCTCGGAGATACCATGACCCAGGGAGTTATTCGAGCGCAACAAGCAGTTGCTGTCGGGAATCTTCTGCAAGTCCTCATCGAGCACCTGCTTGGAATCGACGATAGGACGAATCTGGAGCAGATAGAGTGCACCTTCAGGCTTTCCTGAAGCAGAGGTACCTAAGTTGCCAGCGAGTTCTATCTCCACAGGACGGCGCATCTCCTCGGAACCATACTTCTGCACCATCTGGAGCAGTTCGGGCAAGGGGAAGATACCCTGTTGCAGTACCCCACAGAAAGAGATGACTTTGCGCCCACCCTCATAGAGTCCGTCGCGGATGATCTGATCCACGGGATCGTAGGTCGAGGCGATATAGTTCAGGGAGCCATCGGCATCGGCCTGCTTCACGCGGAGCGACTTGATATTGAAACCGTCATCCACCTTGAAGTCATCACCCACATGTGACATATCGAGGGCATAGAATCGCGTCTGTGTCTCACTGAGGGCGGTCTCCATCTCAGAGGTCTGGAGCACCTGCGTCGGATGGTAGGGCGAGACACGAAGGGTCTGTCCGCCATCAACGATATATTTTCCTAATCCGAGGGCGAGGCTGGCAATGCCCTCCTCGGCCTTCTCGTCGCCAATGGGATAGTAGTTCAGCGAACGGAGCACACCTGAGAAGTTGGGATAGTAGAGGTCGCCATAGCGCTTACCCACCACCTCCTGCAAGATCACTGCCATCTTCTCCTGGTCGATGACGTTCTGCGTCGCCAACATATACGCCTTCGAATCCTTGTAATAGACGGAGGCATAGACACCCTTGATGGCACAGGCCAACATCCGCAACATCTCGTACTTGTCGTCGAGATAGGGAATCATATAGGTGGAGTAGATGCCAGCGAAAGGCTGATAGTGGGAGTCCTCGAGGAGCGACGACGAGCGCACGGCAATAGGCGACTTCACTGCATCGAAGAAGGTGAAGAAGTCGGCTATCAGCGAGTCGGGCAACTGCGCCCGGAGGAAGTGCTGCAGAATCTCATCGTCAGGGGCATCACTCAGTGCAATGGGATAGAGGTTGTTCTTCTCCATGAACTCATCGAAGAAGTCGGTACAGAGCACCACCGTCTTCGGTATCGAGACCTCCGCACCCTCGTAATCGTTGAGTTCAGGGTGACGCTTGATGATACGGTCGAGGAATGCCAGGCCTCTACCCTTGCCTCCCAACGAGCCCTCACCAATACGGGCAAAGTGGGCATAACGGTCGAACTTCAGACGGTCGAATACTGCCACCACACCGATGTTCTTCATCCGACGGTACTGTACGATGGCGTCGAAGATGATCTGACGGTGGGCATCCACGTCCTGAAGTTTATGCCAGGTGACGTGTTTCAGGAAAGCAGACACGGGGAAGATAGCACGGGCACAGAGCCAACGGCTCATGTGGTTGCGACGGATATGGCGCACCAACGAGTCGGCAGGAATCTTGAAGATATTATCCTGCAACTCCTTCAGGCTCGACACACGGGCGATTTCCTCCTTGGTCTCGGGGTCGCGGAACACGAAGTCGCCAAAGCCCATGTGTTCCTCCATGAGATGGTGCAGATCGACATTCATCTTCGTTGAGTTCTTGTCGATGAAATGGAAGCCCTCTGCTTTCGCCTTCTCACGGTTGGCAGTTTCCTTCGAGTCGAGGATGAGGGGCACGTACTCGTCGCGCTTTCTGATTTCTCTCAACAGTTTCAGACCTGCCTCGGGGTCGCCCTCCTCCACATGCGACAGACGACCAGGAACGATCTTCATCGGGAAACGGGTATCGGAGATGACACCGAGCGTGTTCTCGTGATATTTCTTGTAGATCTGCATCGCCTCCTCGTAGTTTGTGGCGAGCACCACCTTCGGACGACCTCGCTTTCTTTGTGCAGCAGCATGAGGATTCAGTGCCTCGGTGGAGAATCGCTTCGACTGAGCGAGGATATAATTATAGAGGTTGGGCAGCACGGAGGAGTAGAAACGGATATTATCCTCCACAAGCAGGATCATCTGTACCCCCGCCTCACGGATGTCGTGGTCGATGTTCATCTTGTCTTCCAACAGTTTGATGATCGACATGATGAGGTTGGTGTTGCCCAGCCAACAGAACACGTAGTCGAACACCGACATATCCTCGTTCTCAATACGCTTTGTGATACCATGCGAGAAGGGTGTCAGCACCACACATGGGATGTTAGGATGCGCTGCCTTTACTCCACGGGCTACGGTGAAGGCATCGTTGTCGGCATTACCAGGCATACAGATCACGAGGTCGATGTCTGTCGTCTTCAGCACCTCGTTGGCTTCTTCAGTCGTAGAGACCTGCGTAAAGGTGGGCGGGTAACGCATACCGAGTTCCATATACTCGTCGAAAATCTTCTCGTCGATGCGTCCGTCGTCCTCCAGCATAAAGGCATCGTAGGGATTGGCGACGATCAACACATTGAAGATGCGTCGCGTCATGATATTGACGAACGACACATCCTTCAGATAGAATTTATTCCACTCCTGTGGTATCTTGCTTGCTTCTTCCATTGCCTTGTCTTAAGTTTCGTTGGCAAAGGTACGAAAATTTCCCGAAAGTCATATAGGCTTTCGGGAAATTCTTTTCAATTCTTCATCTCTGGTCTTACTGGCCCTTGGTGATGCCGCCTACCACATCGTCGTTGTCGATGCTGTGTTCCGTCTTCTTGACACTGGCCTTGAGGGAGCCGAAACGCCAAGTAACCGAAAGGGAGAATGAACGTCCACGGTTCCAGGATTTCTGATCGTCACGATAATCGCCATTCACCGTCTCTGCCTCGGATGTCATGTATTTGTTGAAAGGCGTATTCGCACCGAGACGTACCGTCAGACGATCACCCTTGAGGAAGGAACGCTGCAGTGAGGCGTAGTAGTCATAATAGGAGTGCTGCATATAGTAGATGCCCGACGGGCTGTGACCAATCTTCCCGTAGAGACTAAGATTGAGTTTCAACTTCCAGGGTAACTGCTGCGAGAGATTGACATAATAGTTGTCCGACCATCCGAAAGTGCGATAGCCCAAATTGGGATTCTCGTTGTGTTCGTAGCGGAGGTTATTGTTGACAACAAGTGTCGTGCCGTCGAAAGGCTTCCATTGCACATACTGTTCGACAGAGAAACGGCGATAGCGCAGGATATTGTCGTACGTGTAATACCGTATATCGTCTTTGGCTGTCTGTACGGAACTGATACCGCCCGAACTGAAGTTATAGGCAGGTGCTATCTGCAATGTCAGTTGGGGAAGGATATAGGAGTAGATGAGGGCTATGCGCTGAGAATGCGAACTGACCAACTGGGGATTACCCTGCTGCACGATGGTTGGGGAGATGACCTTAGCCGGATTCAGGTAAGAGATGCCAGGGCGGTTGATACTGGTGGTGTAGTTCAGTTTCAGCGACTGTGCATCTGTGAGTTGGTACTTCAAACTGGCCTGTGGCACCCAGTCGCCTAAGTGCTTGTTGAATGATGCTTGGCTTCCGTCGGGATAACTG
>JAGCPK010000146.1 GCA_017965725.1 Prevotella sp. | reverse complement strand
TTCACTATTCACTTGTGGCAAAGCCACATGGTGTCCATGCCAAAAACATCCATTCACGAAGATGCACGTCCTGTATTTCCTCAGCACTAAATCTGGATGCCCAGGCAATCTGGGAGAGTTAAGCCTATATCTAAATCCCCTCTTCCACAGCCCCCTGCGCACAATCATCTCTGGCTTCGTATCCTTACCACGGATTACTGCCATATTCTTGTGAATCTGTTCTGGGGAGAGTCTTGGCATATTACATAGCTAATATGGCTCTCAGATTAGTATCCGTAAAGGTATGCCAGATCATCAATTTGATTGGCTTATAGTCGTCAAACAGTTGCTTAACAAACTTGATTTCGAACACCAAACGAAAGTCGTTCTCGTCTGCCGTCACAACAAATTCGTGCTTAGTACCGACACGAGCCACCTCTATCTGATACAAGTCGCGGATTCCCTTACCTTTGGTATAAGGCATGAAGTAATAGAGTTTGTTGAGCTTCACAGTTGAAGGGAACTTCTTACCAGTGAAGTAAGCCTTAGCTCGATGATGTGTATAAGGTTCGATGTATTTGTCAGGCACAAGACTAACCAATACATTCTTCGAGTCATCGAGATTACTATTATCAATGTTCTTCTTACGAGCAAATGGATTGCTAACGATTTTAACATCTTTAGGATATTGCTCGTGCATATCGAACATGTCAAGTTCAAAGAGTTTTGGCGGCAACATACTGTGTCCAGCTCTATCAGCCTCTTCATACTGACTTTCTTCTGGGTTCTGCGCATCAATCTCATTGAAAAGACGTATCAGTGAGCGCCCAATAGCAAACGCAAGATTCACGGGCACGGCATTGCCTATCTGTTTGTATTGGTCAGCCATATTACCCTCAAACTCCCAGTAGTCAGGAAATGTCTGAATACGTGCATATTCACGAACTGTCAAAGGACGGGTTTCTGTGGGATGACAACGTTCTGTCTGCTTCTGAGCAGGTGCACAAGTCAGCGTTAGCGATGGTTCATCCATTGACAAACGGCGAGCCATACCAGTTTTGCCCCCTCCAAGATAGAAACTGCCACCCATATATTCCTTTTGTTCCTCTACAGGTAAGTCGCGCCAGTCGCCACCTTCTGGCACCATTGCCATCACACGAGCTTTCTTGGCTGGATAGAGCTGGCCTTCAGATTTAGGAACGTCGTTATCAAAGAGATCACCACTAAAGAACGCATCACGCAATGTCATTACACGACGATACGGATCAGGCCATTTGAAACGGAATCCTTGTTCGTATATGTCGTTACGGATAGCGACAAGAATCAGACGTTCACGCTTCTGTGGAACCTGATACATGATGGCTTTCAGTACACGAGGCTCTACCAACGTATAGCCCAGTTCCTTAATGGCATTACGAATCACATCCAACGTCCTGCCGTCTTCATGCGACAGCAGTCCTTTCACATTCTCACCCATAAATACCTTGGGCTGTATCTCCTTCACAGCACGAGCCAGTTCAAAGAACAGCGTGCCGCGAGTATCATTTAAGCCACCCTTTTTGCCAGCGTATGAGAAAGCCTGACAAGGGAAACCACCAGAAAGGAAATCCACCTTACCACGAAGTGGAGTGAAATCCACCTGATGAATATCGCCTTCCAGTACATTCCACTCTGGGTGATTCCTACGAAGTGTCTGACAGGCCATAGCGTCCATCTCGTTCAGCAGCACATGACGGAAACCAGCCAAATGCATACCAAGTGCCAAGCCGCCGGCACCAGCAAACAGTTCTACAGAAGTATAGTCACGAAGAGGTGCAACATGGAATTCTTCATCCCAATTGGTATCAAGCATCATCCTGACAGGCTCAACGTCCGTCAGTTCCTCCATGTAGAAGCCTTGCTTGCCCTTCTCGTTTCTATGATATGGATATACACCGCTCTCACCCCACTTCTGCGCAGTAGCGAGTGAAGTACCCGTGAGGTCGGCTAAGTTCGTTGCAGATAAAAATGTTGGCATCTTTAGAAATTCTCAAATCCTTCGTAAGTTTTAAACGCAAGCAGATATAGACTTTTGTAAAAATCAGTCTTATCCAGCTCGTCATAAACTGTGTTCTTTAGTTTTGCAGACTCGTCTGCTGCTATTACATCATCAAGAATATCGGGTAATGCTTTGCAAAGTTTGAAAAATGCGTTTTTATCATTAAAAACAATCTCATAAAACTTATCAATAGAAACTCTGCGTATTTGTTTGTGGGAACGAGGATTCTTATCTACTGTTATACTCCATTTGATATCTTGTGACCTTTTGGCGATGATTTCGACAAGCATACATAGAGCCTTGTCATCTTCAAGAATCTTACCTTGCATTTTTATGTAGGTTTTCTGAGAACTGGCAGCATTCATGGTGTTATGCTTATTCTTCATTTCCACATAAATATGCTTCTCGTCATTAATCACATCAAAGCCTCCCTTGGCACCATTAGCAGGGACCTCCCACCCATTGCCAGCATGTTTGAATAAGTTCTGGTGAAAATAGCCTATGCAGTTATTGTTCGTCTTATCTATTTGGCGTATACATTCACTTTCAATAGTCTGACGTATCGTCTGGCCATAAATCTTAGAATCAAATGTTAATTTGATAGGATCAATAATATTTTTATTAAATTCTTGAAGATTAATACTCCTGCGGTATTGAGATACCGTATTCTTCACATGGTTAAATATTTTTTCGTCAGAAATAAAACCTAAATTATACTTTTTCATACAATTCTTCCTCCTTTACTTTCTATTTCTTTTGCAATATATTCAATTCTCTTTTTTATGAGCGTGCTACCATTGATCTTGTCTTCTTCAACGACTTCTCCAAAGGCTTTTGCCAAACGATAATAGAACGAATCATCACCGGTCAAATGCCGCCAGAACTCAGCGCCACAAAAAACAGAATAAGTATTGCTCAGGTCTTTGTAGTGAGTGTTCAATTCCTTTATTTCGCCATAAAGAACACCAACTACCAAATCGTCAACTTGAAGAGGCAGTTTATCTCTAAGGGCTTTATTGAGAAGGTACTTGAAATGATCCTCAATCGTTTTTTTATCATCCTTATTAATACAATTGGGACCAGCTTTACATTGACAATACTTTCGCCGTCCGTCTAAGGCGTCAATAAACTCTATGTCTATGCCCTCTATTCCTGATGCACTACCTGCGATTTCCGATACCTTCGAAATAAAAAACTGTGCATGGGTGCCAAAACTTGTATTGATGCTGGTGCCTAATACGCGAGGATAAACTAAAGCCTTCGCCATAGATTCTGGTTTAGTGTTGCCACAGAGGAAAGAAGCGATATAGCTTACCGTGAATGGATTAATTTTAAAACTCTTCAGTTTAAGTTTCTTTAAATTCTTGATATGCTGAGGTATAATAATATTTCGAAAATACTCCTTACCACTATCTATTATGGAAAGTTTTTGCTCTTCTGTCATCATATCTTGTATTATTTTAGTATTTCATATTTCCAGCCCTGATTCTTAGCTATCTGTAGAAGATTCAGGATATTTACCTTGTCCCATTGGTTAGATACAACGAAGCGGATGTTATCTCCACTTGTTAAAACAAACTCGTCTTTGACAAGATGCCTAAATTGACCTGATGATTCTTTTAGGCTTTTGGCATAATCCAAATCGTCTTCCAGCAATTCCCATCGTCCCCAGCTACCTAAAAGGCCTATATGGAAAATCTCCTTCAGTTCAGCAATCGTTGCCTTAGGATGGAACTTCAGGTATTCCTTCACAACAGCAAAACCAAACTTCCCTTTGTTGTATACAACGCCATTCAGAGATAGCTTCACTTCTCTACCCTCCAAATCTTGTGAAGTAATACCCAAATCAACAGGTATTATCTTTCGGACAGAAGAGGAGAAACTTGCACTTTGCTGATGGCTTGTAATCTTTTCAAACACGTTACATCCAACAAACTTAGTGAGCAGTTTGACGTAATTGAAGAAGTCTTTGATCTTATATTCCTGTATGGACTGAACGTAAGGGCGTTTGGGAACCTGAGTATTCTCACTGAGATCATAAACACCAGCAGCTTTAGCAACCTCATACGATAATGACTCCAGATATCTAACCTCTGTTGTTGTCAGTGAATTGTCGTTTGCCATAAAAGCAAGTGCTTCATCCCAAAATTCCTTTTTCAGCATGTGAGAGGCAATGCGCTGAGAGAAATCGTCAGTTTCGCCAATATAAGCCTTATGGGCGTTTCTGTTTAAGAGCACATACAATGCAGGTTTTGCCAAGTTCTCTTTGGAATCTCTAATGAGTGCATCATAATCACGCTTAATATCATATAACTGGCAAACGCAATTATCCATGGTGACGATTTTTGAACCGTCAAGCACATCGTCATATAATACTGTATGTATCGTCTTTGCCATATATTTAATTCTCTTTCTTCCTTCCCCTCGTAGTGGGTTTAACATAGATACAGCCCTTGCGGATTTCGCAATAAGCATTCTTATAAACAAGGTCTTTGCCTTGGGCTGCTAATTTGCTGAAATGATTGTTCAGACTTGTTTGGGCGATTAGTAATTCCGATGCCTCATGCCTGTCGAATAAAGAGGCTGGGGAACCATAGAATTCGTATATGTCTGACTCCAAGATATGTAGGAGAATTATGTTTCTGTTAGCCATTGATTTTTGTTGATTTTAGGCTACAAAGTTACGGTTTTTATTACCAGAATTTAAATAAAATAATCCCATTAACATGAAGAACACTGCAATTAGTTTCCTAATTTAATTAGAAAAACATACTGCAGATAAAATGTTAAATGAAGAAAAGAAAGAGAATATGGGAAATACGCAAAAAAGAATAGAAAAACTTGCAAATATCAGAAAACCTGCTTATCTTTGCAGCGTCAAAACTGTTTTGACTATCCGAGTAGAATCCCGAGAGGGTAAGACTTCACCGCCCCTGCCCATTTTGATGGCCGCTATTTAGCGGCTTTTTTGTTATAGTGCATCATGAACACTTTTACGAAATCTTGATCAGAATCTGATGACAACCTTTGAATATCATCACTTCTATAGCATTAGGATTCAGGACAAGACTGGGTGCAGGGCGCACCTTAATCTTCCTGCTCTTTCATGCCACAGCCACCATGGAATTCATCCACCAAGTTGATGGAATAGGCCTCTTCGCATGACACTTCCGTCTTGGTCCAGTCGATTTCTCCCTCATGTCCTGCATAGTCGCTGATGCGCACAGAACAGAGATAGCCTTCATCGTTGCGGGTGTAGGCACTGCAGCCAGACATGGCAATGCGGTTGCGTTCCTGTTGGCCCTGTTTGGAAACGATATGGCACCATTCTATAACACAGGTCTTGCCGTCGTCGATAATGGTCTCATATCGCATGCCTACACAGGCAGGGATATAAGTGGCCAGCCCATAACCGAATTTGTGGGCATTGGCTGACATCTCCTCCTTGGAAAGGATAGGTGTGCCCCAAGGGTCGTAACCACCGACGATGCACTCATCAGCAAAGGCAGCGTGAATCTTGTCTGGGTTGCAGTATGGTGCATGGTGGAGGGCTTCGTAATAGGCCCGCATGGCACCTGTCAACAAGCCAGGGTCGCCCATCTCGTAATGTGCCGGTTTGAAGATGGGCTTTCGGTAAGGTGTCAGGCCAGGAACAAAGGAATAGTGTGTGTACATCCTGACTTCTTCCAGCAGAGAAGGTGTCCGAAGATCTGTAATGACAAAGAAGGGTACTTCCTCGATGGCTCCATCCACGACGAACTTGAACACACCTTCTAAAGCAATACGTCCGCCTCCGATGGTTTGGAAGACAGGGGTAAAGGTGGCTGAGGTTGCTTTGAACTTAGTCAGGAAACCCTCGGCAAAGGAGCGTATGCCATCAAGGCCTTCAAACCGGCCATAAGGTGCATCGACAGCAGGGCGTTCGTCCCAAAATAGTTTTTTCTCACGGAACAGAGCAGCCACCTCATCGGCCTTTCCCGCACAAAGGGCATTGACAAACGCCAGGTCGGGTGTGTCCGTCCGGATATCTCGAGGCATATCCTTATAGAGTCGTTCCAGATTACAAGACTTTCGAACAGGAAGGTCCGCCTCTTTTTCTTTCGCTGGTGATCCGCATGCCTGCATCAGAATCAGGGCAATGCCAGTAAGCAATAGGGGTTTAATCTTATTCATACATGTTGGTTTTATCTGATGCAAAGATAGATATAATAATCGAAACATAAAAGAAAAAGACAACTTTTTTGAACGGTCACGAAGGTCATTTGTCATTAAGGTCATTAAGAGTTTTGGATTGGTCATTTTCTCACTATATAATAAAATATTTATTTTATAGTGCGGTCATTTTGAAAAGTTGAAAACCTTAATGACAAATGACCTTAATGACCAAATGACCACGATGTAAAGAAACCTTAAAACACAAAAATACTTTGCCTTTTATTCGAAAACCGCATTCTGAATGTTGTACCTTTGCCACCGCAAACAAGTTGCGATGGCGAGTGAAGGCAGCGCGATTTGGAACAGAGTAATGCAGGGGTGGCAGAAACACGCCTGAGATTCGGTTGAAACCGTTGCAGGGGTGGCAGAAACATGCCTGAGATTCGGTTGAGACCATTGCAAGGGTGGCAAAACCTTGCCTGTGATTTGGTTCAGACTTTTGCAGGGGTGGCAGAAGCATGCCTGAGATTCAGTTCGGACTTTTGCAGGGGTGGCAAAACCTTCCCCAGGATCGAGGCAAAGAAATGCAGGGGTGGCAAAAGCATGCCCGAGATTCGGTTGAGACTTTTGCAGGGGTTGCTAAACCTTCCCCGAGATTCAGTTCAGTCTTTTACGAGGTCGAAATGGAATGAGCAAGTTTCATTTTGAAAGTTTTTGGACCGAAATAATAGCAAAATGAAAGTTGGGATGGTATGAATTTAGAAAAATGATAGTTTGCGCTGATTTTAACAATCAAAACGGAACAAACAAGGCGGCTTTTATTTCAAAATGCTGTACCTTTGCACTCGAAACGTTTCAGAGTGTAACCCAAAGAGAGGGTTTAATTAGTATTAATAAGGTAAAAAGAGAAAGGTATGAAAAAGATTGAAGCAATTATCCGAAAGACCAAGTTCGAGGAGGTGAAGGCAGCGCTGCTCTCATCAGACATCGACTGGTTTGAGTACCATGACGTACACGGCATCGGACAGAGCCGTCAGGAAAGAATCTACCGTGGTGTCCAGTATAGCACCGATGTGATTGAGCGTGTAGCCATCACCATCGTGTGCCGCGACATTTTCCTCGACCCTACCGTAAAGGTAATTCTGCAAGTGGCCCATACAGGTGAGGTGGGCGATGGTCGTATCTTCGTTAGCGACGTGATTGACACATGGTCTATCCGTACAGGCGAGAATGGCGACACAGTACTCCGTGATAAAAAGTAAATAACAACAACACAAACACAAAATTTTCAGGATTATGAACGAAATTGGATTATCACTCGATACTGTATGGATGCTATTAGCAGCCATGTTGGTTTTCTGGATGCAGCCGGGCTTCGCGCTGTGCGAAGCGGGATTTACCCGTAGTAAGAACACGGCCAACATCCTGATGAAGAACTTCGTTGACTTTATGTTCGGCTCGCTGCTGTTCTTCTTCATTGGCTTCGGCTTTATGTTTGGCAGCGAAGGGGCTGGATTTATCGGTATGCCCAACTGGGGCGACCTCTCTTTCTATAAAGGTGATCTGCCCGTTGAGGGTTTCCTGATTTTCGAGACCGTCTTCTGTGCCACCTCTGCCACCATCGTCAGTGGTGCTATGGCTGAGCGCACGAAGTTCTCGATGTACGTAATCTACAGTGCAGCCATCTCGCTGCTGATCTATCCTGTGGAAGGACACTGGACATGGGGCGGAGGCTGGCTCTGCAACGACGCAGCCGACAGTTTCATGATGAGCACCTTTGGTGATGTGTTCCACGATTTCGCAGGCTCTGCCATCGTGCATAGCGTAGGTGGTGTGCTGGCCCTGATAGGTGCCATCGCTCTGGGTCCCCGTATCGGAAAGTATTCAGAAGACAAGAAGAGTAACGCTATCCCTGGTCACTCGCTGACACTCGCCTCTCTGGGTGTGTTCATCCTCTGGCTCGGATGGTTCGGATTCAACCCCGGCTCGCAGTTGGCAGCCTCTGGTGAGGTAAACCGCATCGCCATCTCTCACGTCTTCCTGACGACAAACCTCGCAGCCGCTGCTGCAGGTACCGCCACGATGTTCCTCACATGGATGAAATATGGTAAGCCGTCGCTCTCAATGACACTCAACGGTGTGTTGGCAGGTCTTGTGGGTATCACGGCAGGTTGTGACCTCGTATCTCCTTGGGGAGCCGTCATCATCGGACTCGTCTGTGGTATCGTACTCGTCTATGCCATTGAGTTTATCGATCATAAACTGCACATCGATGATCCTGTAGGTGCTTCGTCAGTACATGGTGTCTGTGGTATCCTTGGTACCATCATGACAGGTCTGCTCTCTACAAGCAACGGTGCCTTCTATGGTCACGGATGGGGATTCTTCGGTGCTGAGTGCTTCGGTGTTCTCGTCATCGACCTCTGGGCTGCTGCCTGTGGTGTCGTCCTCTTCTTTGGTATCAAGAAACTGCATGGCCTGCGCGTTGATAAGCGCATTGAGGAAGAAGGTCTCGACGTCTATGAGCATGGAGAGATGTGTTATAACTAAAAGGTAAAAAGGTAAAATAGTAAAAAGAGAAAGTTATGAAAAAGATGATATTATTAGTCATGGGATTGGTTGCGGGAGCGACTACCTATGCACAAGACAAGATTGAGACAACAGTAGCAGCGGATGTCGTAAGTAGTTATATCTGGCGTGGTCAGGACTGCGGTAACGTATCGTTACAGCCCACACTCGGTATCGGTTACAAAGGCTTCAGCCTGAGCGCCTGGGGCAGCGTAGGACTCTCAGATCCTAGCGACACAAAAGAGTTTGACCTGACAGCCTCGTATAGCGTGGGCGGTTTCAATATCGGCATCACCGACTATTGGTTCAACGCAGGTCTCGACCCCGACAATCGTTACTTCATGTATAATGCCCATAGCACGAACCACATCTTTGAGGGAAACATCGGCTACGACTTCGGTTTCGCCTCCCTCCAGTGGTACACCAACTTTGCGGGCAACGATGGTGTAAACAAGGACGGCAAACGCGCCTACAGCAGTTACGTAGAACTCGCTGTCCCATTCTCCCTGGCGGGTGTTGACTGGACTGCCACAGCGGGAGCCGTCCCCTTTGCCACCAGTTTCTACAACACCACGGGCTTCGCAGTGACCAACGCCTCGCTGAAAGCCACGAAGGACATCAAGGTGACAGACTCGTTCTCGATACCCATCTTCGGACAGATCGTCGGAAACCCCTGTTCACAGAAAGCATATCTCGTCTTTGGATTCACGTTACAACCGTGAGTCCAAGGACTCTTATTATCGCAAACTTATAAAACAACAAAGATATGAAGATCAAGAAACGTTGGATAATCCTGATGACGGCGATGACTCTGATTGCCATCACAGGTGTGTTTGTAGGTGAACCTACATTCGAGTGTGACTGGTCGGTAATCTCTGCTGCCGACGTGGCGTGGTTGATTACGGCTACGATTTTCGTGTTGATGATGACACCAGGTCTGTCGTTCTTCTATGGCGGCATGGTGGGAGCGAAGAACGTCATCTCCACCATGCTCCAGTCGTTTATCGCCATGGGACTGATCTCGGTGCTGTGGGTGGTCATCGGCTTCTCACTGTGCTTTGGTGACGATATCGGTGGTATCATCGGTAATCCCCTGACATTCCCGATGTTCCACGGTGTCGGTGCGGAGGTCTATACCACACCCGCAGGCAATGTGTTAGGTGGAGCCACCATCCCCTTGGCACTCTTCGCACTCTTCCAGATGAAATTTGCCATCATCACACCGTCGCTGATCACAGGATCATTCGCAGAACGTGTGCGCTTCTCAGCGTATATGTTCTTCATGATGTTCTTCTTTTTCTTCATCTACTGTCCACTGGCTCACATGACGTGGCATCCCGAGGGATTGTTTATGAAATGGGGTGTCATCGACTTCGCTGGTGGTATCGTGGTGCATGCCTCATCAGGTATCGCAGCCCTGGCGGGAGCCATCTACCTCGGACGACGCAATGCGGAGACGCGCAGACAAGAACCAGCCAACATCCCCTTCGTACTCCTGGGAGCCGCCCTGTTGTGGTTGGGATGGTTTGGTTTCAACGCTGGTAGTTCGCTCCATGCCGACGGACAGGCCATCAAGGCATTCCTGAACACCAACACCGCCTCGGCCACAGCCATGATGACATGGATATTCTTCGACTGTCTGCGCGGACGTAAGCCCTCTGCCATGGGTGCTGCCGTCGGTTGTGTGGTCGGTCTGGTGGCCATCACACCATCCGCAGGTTACGTCACCGTAGGACAGAGTATCTTCATCGCTTTCGTCATCACGCTGATCTGTAACATCGCCGTCTATTGGCGTTCGCGCAGCAGCATCGACGATGCCCTCGACGTGTTCCCCACCCACGGCACAGGTGGTATCTTCGGTACCGTGCTGACGGGTATCTTCATCCAGGAAGGACTGATAGCAGGCACATGGGACGGTTTTGTGATTTTCCTCTACCATCTGCTCGCCATCGTCATCGTGTTCGTCTATACCTTCGCTATGAGTTGGACAGGCTACAAACTCATCGACAGCCTCATCCCCATGCGCGTATCATCCTACAGTGAAAAGGTAGGTCTCGACTTCTCTCAGCACGACGAGCACTACGGCCTGGCTCACATCGGAGAACGAGAACTGGCAGAGTATGAGGAGCACATCAGGGAAAAAGTGAAAAAATAAAAGGTAAACAAGCGCAAACAATCAAACAACAGATATGGATACAAAATACATTTTCGTCACTGGTGGTGTGGTGTCCTCGCTAGGCAAGGGCATCATCTCCGCCAGCATCGGTAAACTGTTACAGACACGTGGTTACAAAGTCACCATCCAGAAGTTTGACCCCTACATCAATATCGACCCGGGAACGCTGAATCCCTATGAGCACGGAGAGTGTTACGTCACCGTCGATGGTATGGAGACCGACCTCGACCTGGGACATTATGAACGGTTCACGGGCATACACACCACCCGCAACAACAGTATTACGACGGGGCGTATCTACAAGACCGTCATCGATCGCGAACGGCATGGCGACTATCTGGGTAAGACCATCCAGGTGGTACCACACATCACAGACGAGATCAAACGACGGATGCTTCGCGAAGACGAAAAGGAGGAGAATCTCGACTTTGTCATCACTGAGGTGGGTGGTACCATCGGTGATATCGAGAGTGCGCCGTTCATGGAAGCCATCCGACAGTTGCGCTGGCAACTGGGACGAAATGCGGTGTGTGTGCACCTGACATACGTGCCCTATCTGAAAGCCGCTGAAGAACTGAAGACCAAACCTACCCAACACAGTGTGAAGGAGTTGCAGAGCATGGGTATCCAGCCCGACATCCTCGTACTACGTACTGAGCGCCACCTTGATGATGCCTTGCGCATGAAGGTGGCCTCTTTCTGTAATGTCGATCTCGAATGCGTGGTACAGAGTGAGGATATGCCCAGCATCTACGAGGTGCCTGTGAACATGCAGAAGCAGGGACTTGATGCTGCCATCATGCGTAAGATTGGCATCCCTGTGGGAGAGACACCCGCCATGAAGTCGTGGCACGACTTCCTCAACAAACAGCGTAATGCCAAGCGTGAGGTACATATCGGACTTGTAGGAAAATACAACCTGCAGGATGCCTATAAGAGTATCCGCGAGAGTCTTAACCTGGCAGGCATCTACAACGATGTGAAGGTGAAACTGCACTTCATCAACAGCGAAGAAATCACCCCCAAGAACGTGGCAGAGAAAGTTGACGGTATGGCGGGAGTCGTCATCTGTCCTGGTTTCGGATCACGTGGCATCGAGGGTAAGATCATCGCAGCAGAATATACCCGCACGCATGACATCCCCACCTTCGGCATCTGTCTCGGTATGCAGATGATGGTGATTGAGTTCGCACGCAACGTGTTGGGCTACAAGGATGCGAACAGCAGTGAGATGGACACCAAGACACCACACAACGTCATCGACATGATGGAAGAACAGAAAACCATCACCCAACTGGGCGGTACGATGCGACTGGGCACCTATGAGTGTGAACTGCTGAAGGGCAGTCGCACCTGGGAGGCATACGGCGAGGAGACGCTCATCAAGGAGCGCCATCGCCACCGCTACGAATTCAACAACCAATATCAGGAGGAGTTTGAGAGTCACGGTATGAAGTGCGTAGGCATCAACCCAGCCGCCAACTTGGTGGAGATTGTGGAGATTCCCGACCTGAGATGGTACATCGGCACCCAGTTCCATCCTGAATACAGTTCGACGGTACTGAATCCACATCCCCTGTTTATGGACTTCATAAAGGCATGTACCCATGGAGCAACTAAAGCATGAGTGTGGGGTGGCGATGATCCGCCTGTTGAAGCCTCTCAACTACTACGAGAAGAAATACGGCACATGGGCCTACGGCTTCAATAAACTCTATCTGATGATGGAGAAACAGCACAACCGCGGACAGGAGGGAGCGGGTATTGCCTCTGTCAACCTGAGCAAGGAGCCAGGCACGGAATATATGTTCCGTGAGAAGGCAGAGGGCAAGGATGCCATCACGGAGATTTTTTCTCGTGTGACACAGGAGATGGCAGGTGAACTCTACATGGGTCATCTGCGCTACTCCACCACTGGCAAGAGCGGCCTGACATTCGTACATCCCTTCCTGCGCCGTAACAACTGGCGCGCCAAGAACCTCTGTCTGTGTGGCAATTTCAACATGACCAACATCGAAGAGGTTTTTCAGTTTCTGACAGCCCAAGGACAGTCGCCACGTATCTATGGCGACTCGTATATCACCCTCGAACTGATGGGACACCGTCTGGATCGCGAGGTGGAACGACTGTATCAGGAGGCACGCGAAAAAGGACTGGAAGGCACGGACATCACCGACTATATAGACAATCATGTGGAGATGGCAAACGTGCTGAAGAAGACGATGAAGCACTATGACGGCGGTTACGTGATGTGTGGGTTGACTGGCTCTGGAGAGATGTTTTCCGTACGTGACCCCTGGGGCATACGACCCGCCATCTACTATCGTGACAACGAGATCGTGGCACTGGCCAGTGAACGTCCTGTGCTACAGACGACCTTCGATCTACAATGCGAGGATATCCACGAACTAAAGCCAGGTGAGGCTCTCATCGTCCATCGCAATGGCAAGAGCAGATTGGAACAGATCATGCCAGCACAGCCACTGAGTGCCTGTAGTTTCGAGCGCATCTATTTCAGTCGGGGTTCCGACAAGGATATCTATCAGGAGCGCAAACGCCTGGGTGAGCAGTTGACACGTCCCATCCTCAAAGCCATCAACGGCGACGTGAGTCATACCGTCTTCTCCTATATCCCCAACACCGCTGAGGTGGCTTTCTATGGTATGACAGACGGTTTCCGAAAACTGCAAGGAGAGGTGCGCACGGAGAAGGTGGTGTGGAAGGACATCAAACTGCGCACATTTATCTCTGCAAACACAGAGCGCAACGACTTGGCTGCCCATGTCTATGACATCAGTTACGGAAGTCTGAGACCCTATGAGGACAACCTTGTTATCATCGACGACTCCATCGTGCGTGGCACCACGCTCAGAGAGAGCATCTTCAAGATCCTCGACCGTCTGCACCCTAAGAAGATTGTGATGGTGAGCAGTTCTCCGCAGATCCGCTATCCCGACTACTACGGTATCGACATGGCACACCTGGAGGAGTTCTGCGCCTTCCGCGCCACGATGGCATTAATAGAGGAGCGTGGCATGTGGCAGTTGGTGAACGATGTCTATTTGGCATGCAAAAAGGAAATAAACAAGGAGACGCCCGTGTGTAATCACGTCCGTGCGCTGTACGAGCCCTTCACCGTCGAGGAAATAAATAATAAGATTGTGGAGATGCTCCGACCCAAAGATATGAAGTCGCCCGTGGAACTGGTGTTCCAGAGTATCGAGGGATTACACAAAGCCTGTCCGAACCATCCTGGCGACTGGTATTTCACAGGCAACTACCCCACCCCAGGTGGCACACGACTATGTAATCAAGCATTCGTAAACTATATAGACAGCAAACAGATCAAACAACAGTAAAAGAAGATGAGAGAAGCAAAACTGATACTCGACGATGGCAGCGAGTTCTGCGGCTGGTCATTCGGCTATGACAAGGAGACGACTGGCGAAGTAGTCTTCAACACCGCAATGACAGGCTACCCGGAGAGTTTGACAGATCCCAGTTATGCAGGACAGATGCTGGTGATGACCTATCCGTTGGTAGGCAACTACGGAGTGCCTGAGACGGATGGCGAGCCACTGCCGACATTCATGGAGAGTGAGCGTATTCACGTGAAAGCACTGATTGTAGCAGATTATAGCGAACAGTTCTCACACTGGAATGGGAAGGAGTCGTTGGCAGCGTGGTTGAAACGTGAGGAGATTCCTGCCCTCACAGGCATAGACACCCGTCGTCTGACGAAGGTGCTCCGTGAACACGGTGTGATGATGGGAAGGATTATCCTAGGACATCCTGGAAATCCCAGGAACCTAGCACCCTCCGAGGACTATGGCAGCGTGAACTGGGTAGAGAAGGTGAGTTGCAAGGAAGTTATCACCTACTATCCAACGATCGAGGGAAATCAAATTGTAAATGGTAAATCGACAAATTGTAAATCCCCTCGTGTTGTCCTCGTCGATTGCGGTGTAAAGGCCAACATCATCCGTTGTCTGCTCAAACGAGGTATCGAAGTGATTCGCGTCCCTTGGGATTATGACTTCAACCAGTTGGAGTTCGACGGTCTCTTCCTGGCCAATGGTCCTGGTGACCCAGAGCGCTGCGAGGCGACGGTGGCACACATCCGCACATTCCTTAATAATAAAAAGGTACGCCCGTGTATGGGCATCTGCTTAGGCAACCAACTTCTGGCACGTGCTGCAGGGGCAAACACCTATAAACTGAAATACGGGCACCGTTCACACAACCAACCCGTTCGCGAGGTGGGTACAAACCGCTGTTTTATCACCTCACAGAATCATGGCTATGCAGTGGATGACTCGACACTACCCGCTGATTGGGAATCCCTCTTCGTGAATATGAACGACGGCTCGAACGAAGGTATCCGTCATAAGACGAACCCCTGGTTCTCGGCACAGTTCCATCCCGAAGCCTGCTCAGGACCTGTGGATACGGAGTTCCTCTTCGATGAATTCGCCACCATGCTTAGTACCGCTGGTTCTGGCGAATCTACAATGCGCCAGCATGACAGCCAAATTTCAGATTCTACTGAACCGATTAAGAAGGTACTGCTTTTAGGTAGCGGAGCCCTGAAGATTGGTCAGGCGGGAGAGTTTGACTATAGCGGTGCGCAGGCATTAAAGGCACTGAAGGAAGAAGGTATCCACTCGGTGCTCATCAACCCCAATATTGCCACGGTGCAGACCTCAAAAGGCATTGCCGACACGGTGTATTTCCAACCCGTGAAGGCAGAGTTCGTGGAACGTATCATCGAGAAGGAACGTCCTGATGGTATCCTCCTGAGTTTTGGTGGACAGACAGCGCTGAACTGTGGTGTGGAACTCTATCAGAAGGGTGTCCTCGAGAAATATGGTGTGAAGGTGCTGGGTACTCCCGTGCAGGCCATCATCGACACAGAGGATCGCGACCTGTTTGTGAAACGCCTCGACGAGATTGGTGTGAAGACCATCAAGAGCGAGGCCTGCTCTACTGTGGAGGAAGTGCAGAAGGCTGCCCATGAACTGGGATTCCCTGTGATCTTAAGAGCCGCCTACGCTCTGGGAGGACTTGGTTCAGGTTTCTGCGACAACGAAGAGCAACTCCTGGCACAGGCCGAGGAAGCCTTCTCGTTCTCACCGCAGGTACTCGTGGAGAAGTCGCTCAAGGGCTGGAAGGAAATAGAGTACGAGGTGGTGCGCGACCAATACGACAACTGTATCACCGTCTGTAACATGGAAAACCTCGACCCGCTGGGCATCCATACGGGTGAGAGTATCGTGGTGGCACCCAGTCAGACACTCACCAACAGCGAGTACCACAAACTGCGTGCCCTCGCCATCAAGATCATCCGTCATATCGGTATCGTGGGAGAATGTAACGTACAGTATGCCCTCGACCCCAACTCAGAGGACTATCGCGTCATCGAGGTCAACGCCCGATTGTCGCGTTCTTCCGCCTTGGCATCAAAAGCCACTGGCTATCCCCTCGCCTTCGTCGCTGCGAAGTTAGGACTCGGCTATGGACTCTTCGACCTGAAAAACTCCGTGACGAAGACCACCTCTGCTTTCTTCGAACCAGCCCTCGACTATGTAGTAGTAAAGATTCCGCGTTGGGACCTCACCAAGTTCCAAGGTGTGAAACGACAGTTAGGCTCGTCGATGAAGAGCGTCGGTGAGGTGATGGCTATCGGACGTACCTTCGAGGAAGCCCTGCAAAAAGGTCTCCGTATGATTGGTCAGGGCATGCACGGTTTCGTGGAGAATCACGAGATTAAGATTCAGGATATCACCACCTCACTACACGAACCCACGGATCTGCGTATCTTTGTGGTGTCAAAGGCACTGAAGATTGGCTATACCATCGAACAGATACATCAGTTGACAATGATTGACCGCTGGTTCCTGCAGAAGTTGAAGCATATCGTCGATATCGACCAGCAACTCAAGGAGTCATACCTCCTTTCTGAAGTCTCTGAGTTTATGGAACCCAGCGAATTCAAGGAGTATCTACAGTCGCCCGAGGTGTCCTTGTTACTCCATGCCGCTAAGGTCTATGGCTTCTCCGACTTCCAGATTGCCCGTGCCGTAGGTCTGGAAAACCGTATGAAGATGGAACAGGCGGGGCTCACCGTGCGCAAATGGCGGAAGATGTTGGGTCTTGTTCCCACCGTCAACCAGATTGACACCCTCGCTGCGGAATATCCCGCGCAAACCAATTACCTCTACCTCTCTTATCTTTAAATAGTAAATTGTAAATCCGTAAATTGTAAATGATATTATGTGTGGAATAGTAGCAATATTGAATGTCCAGGAGCAGACGCATGAGTTGCGTGAGAAGGCATTGAAGATGAGTCAGAAGATCCGCCATCGCGGACCCGACTGGAGTGGTATCTATTGTGGTGGCAGGGCCATCCTCGCCCACGAACGACTGAGCATCGTGGATCCGGAGAGTGGTGGACAACCCCTTTACTCGCCAGATCGCAAACAGGTATTGGCGGTGAATGGCGAGATATACAACCATCAGGAGATCCGTCGTCGTTTTGCAGGTCAGTACGAGTTCCAGACAGGCAGCGACTGTGAGGTCATCCTCGCCCTCTACCGTGAGAAGGGCATCAACTTCCTCGAGGACCTAAGTGGCATCTTTGCCTTTGTCCTCTATGACGAGCAACGCAATGAGTTTCTGATTGCCCGCGACCCCATTGGCGTGATACCCCTTTATATCGGTTACGACAGCGACGGTACCGTGTATGTCGCTTCCGAACTGAAGGCCCTCGAAGGACAATGCGAACGTTACGAGCCCTTCTTGCCTGGCCACTACTACTGGAGCGTGGATCCTGGTCAGAAGTGGTACTACCGTCGCGACTGGATGCAGTATGATGCCGTAAAGGACAATCCCGCCTCGGTCGAAGCCATCCACGATGCCCTCGAGGATGCCGTAAAACGTCAACTGATGTCCGACGTGCCTTATGGTGTGTTGCTCTCAGGCGGTCTCGATAGCAGTGTCATCTCCGCTATCGCAGAGAAATACAGTGAGATGCGTATCGAGGACGATAGTAAGACAAAAGCCTACTGGCCCCGTCTGCACTCCTTCGCCGTAGGTCTGAAGGGTGCCCCCGACTTGGCAAAGGCGAAACTGGTTGCCGACCATATCGGCACCGTGCACCATGAGATCAACTACACCATTCAGGAAGGTCTCGACGCCATCCGCGACGTCATCTATTTCATCGAGACTTACGACGTCACCACCGTCCGTGCCTCCACACCGATGTACCTCCTCGCCCGTGTTATCAAGTCGATGGGTATCAAGATGGTACTCTCTGGCGAGGGTGCCGACGAGATCTTCGGTGGCTACCTCTATTTCCATAAGGCTCCCACAGCAAAAGACTTTCACGAGGAGACAGTACGCAAGTTGGGTAAACTCTATATGTACGACTGTCTCCGTGCCAACAAGAGTCTGTCAGCTTGGGGTGTAGAGGGACGTGTGCCCTTCCTCGACAAGGAGTTCCTTGATGTAGCCATGCGTACCAACCCTGAGGCAAAGATGTGTCCAGGTTCTACGATTGAGAAAAAGATTGTGCGTGAGGCCTTTGCCGACCTGCTCCCTGAGGAGGTAGCCTGGCGACAGAAGGAGCAGTTCAGTGATGGCGTCGGCTATTCGTGGATCGATACCCTGAAACAGATCACTGCCGAAGCCGTCAGCGACGAACAGATGGCACATGCTGCAGAACGATTCCCCATCAACCCACCGAAGAACAAAGAGGAATACTACTACCGCAGTATCTTCGCAGAGCACTTCCCCAGCGACTCCGCTGCCAAGAGTGTTCCCAGCGAAGCCAGTGTAGCCTGTTCCACCGCCATCGCCCTCGAATGGGATGCTGCCTTCAAGAACATGAACGATCCCTCTGGTCGTGCGGTGAAGGGGGTGCATGAACAAGCCTACTAAAGAAAAAGCCTATTGACGGAACAACGTTCTGTCAATAGGCCTTTTATTGCCTTTTAAAAGGACTATTTCTCCCTTGCCCTGAAGGTGGGACGCGTCTCACCCGGATGCCAGAAATCCACCAAGGCCAAGTCGAAGATCAGGTCGCTATACGCAGGTATGGCTCCCATATTCGTATCACCATAGCCCAGTGTATAGGAGAAATGGATGCGCCAACGGTCTCCCACATGCATGTTCTGGAGAGCAGTGACAAATCCGTCGCGCAACATGTAATCTAAAGGAAAATCTACCACGGCACAAGTGCGCCAGTCGAAATCGCCGATATATGTCTCCTCAAACACATAACCATCGGTATAGGTTGTTGTCGGGATGAGTCTTCCGCGATAGGCCAAACGACAGGTATCACTATAGATGGGCGACTCTGTGCCGCTACCCGTCTCCAGCACCTCCACATAGATGTAGTCGCTGTTCTGACCCGCTGTTGTCTGGTCTTTCGTGTAAGTCTTTATCTTGCGGAGACTACTATTCGCAGCCCACTGACTTAGCGCAGCATCATTGCGCTCCTGCCAGTTAGCATACTCATCCTCCGTTTCCGTCTCGGTACTGCAAGATAAAAGTAAAAGAGTAAAAAGGTGAAAAAGTGAAACACCTATCACCCCTTTTCTCAATATATGCTTCATACTCATTTTTTCACCTTTTCACTTATTCAACTTTTCACCTTTACTGAAGTTTCTTCAGCAATGATGCGATACTCACCTTATCTTCGATGATAGCGTTCAGATCGCTGATGTTCACACGCTCCTGCTCCATCGTGTCGCGGAAACGCAGTGTAACCTTACCGTCAGTGAGAGAGTCGTGATCCACGGTGACGCAGTACGGCGTACCGATAGCATCCTGACGACGATAACGCTTGCCGATAGAATCCTTCTCGTCATACTGGCAGTTGAAGTGGAACTTCAGGCTGTCGATAATCTCACGAGCCTTCTCGGGCAGACCGTCTTTCTTCACCAGCGGCATCACAGCGCACTTGACAGGAGCCAGGGCTGCGGGCAACTTCAGCACCACACGGGTCTCGCCATTCTCCAGTTTCTCCTCCTCGTAGGCGTGGCACATGATGCTCAGGAACATACGATCGACACCGATGGATGTCTCGATAACATACGGGGTGTAACTCTCGTTGGTTTGAGGATCGAAGTACTTGATGCTCTTGCCAGAGTATTTCTCATGCTGCGAGAGGTCGAAGTTCGTACGGCTGTGGATACCCTCCACCTCCTTGAAGCCAAACGGCATCTTAAACTCGATATCCGTAGCGGCGTTGGCATAGTGAGCCAGTTTGTCGTGGTCATGGAAACGATAGTTCTCCGCACCGAAGCCCAGAGCCTGGTGCCACTTCATACGCGTCTCCTTCCACTTCGGGAACCACTCCAGTTCTGTGCCTGGCTGTACGAAGAACTGCATCTCCATCTGCTCGAACTCCCTCATACGGAAGATGAACTGACGAGCCACAATCTCATTACGGAAAGCCTTACCAATCTGTGCGATACCGAAAGGTATCTTCATACGACCGGTTTTCTGAACGTTCAGGTAGTTCACGAAGATACCCTGAGCCGTCTCAGGACGCAGGTAGATCTTCATCGAAGCATCAGCACTGGCACCCATCTCCGTCGAGAACATCAGGTTGAACTGACGAACATCCGTCCAGTTGCGGGTACCACTGATGGGACAAACAATCTCCTCGTCGAGGATAATCTGCTTCAGTTCGTCCAAATCCGGGCCCTGCATGGCAGCAGCATAACGAGCATGGAGGGCGTCGCGCTTCTCCTTCGTCTCCTTCACACGCTCAGAAGTCTCCAAGTACTTAGCCTCGTCGAAACTATCGCCGAAACGCTTGCGAGCCTTCTCCACTTCCTTCTGGATCTTCTCGTCGTACTTGGCAATCTGATCCTCGATCAGCACGTCAGCACGATAGCGCTTCTTGGAGTCGCGGTTATCAATCAAAGGATCGTTGAAGGCATCTACGTGTCCACTGGCCTTCCATATTGTCGGGTGCATGAAGATGGCGCTGTCGATACCTACGATATTCTCGTGTAGCATCGTCATAGCCTTCCACCAATACTGCTTAATATTATTCTTCAACTCCACGCCATTCTGACCGTAGTCATACACAGCGCCTAAACCGTCGTAAATCTCACTGGAGGGGAACACGAAACCATACTCCTTACAGTGGCTTACGATCTTCTTAAATACATCTTCTTGTGCCATAATTGTCTCAAAATTCGAATTTTCGGCTGCAAAGGTACGAATTTTTTGGTTAACCAGGTGTCAACTTTCCCTTAAATATGCTTAAAGAAGTGCACAACAGATAGTTATAAAGGACTAAAACCCTACCGCCACATCCACCGTATTGCCGCTACTTCCAACAGCGACATTGCTACCCTTACCCAAGAGTTTGTCACTAAGCCACCAAGTCAACTCCGCTGCACCGATACCAATGCCGGCGCCAGCCACCACATCATACCAGTGATGCCGGTCGTTGACCACTCTTTCCACACCAATGGCGGTAGCAGCAGCATAGCCTGCTATCGGAATCCAGATACAATCCTTCCTGAATTCCTTGTCTATCGACCGCGCAGCAGCAAAAGCCATAGATGCATGTCCTGATGGGAAGGACTTGTTGTCCGAATGGTCGGGACGCTCCTCATTGATCATCGCCTTCAGCGCTGTCTTTGCGCCAAAAGCCACAACCACCGAACCACCTGTGTTTACGATAAACCTCGGCCAGTTATGGCCTGTGGCACTAACCGATGCAGAGCGTTTCTCACCTGGCTTATACCACGTGTTCCTTCCCAAGTCATATTGTACGCCGATATTAAAATCGAAAAAGCCATTGCTGCTAATTCCATTATCGGGAGTCTTGTATTTCTTGTCATGGAAACCACTTGTCATCACTTGATAGGCAACATCGGCAAACAGTTTTATCCTGTCGCTGATAGCGAAGGTCTGCTCTGTACCAAGACCCACAATGGGACATTCTGCGTAACTGGACGAGAAATTGGTGGTGAGGCCCATACGCGGGAAAACGATGGCATTCCATTTGCGATCCTTATCATACCCCGCAATAATGTTGTGAAGGTTCAGGAACAAGTCTGCATAAATGGCATAGAAGCCCTTTTTGTCCAGTTCTCCCTTCGGATCATCAAATGGAGCCAGATAGTACGCATGGTGATTGATGACAATACTGTTCTGCCAGTTCACACCACCACGTACACCTATCTCTGGCGTAAACCACTTTCCCAGACCGATATTCACACCAAGGGTATTACCATTGGGAAAGACATTGGCGAAATTCGTTCCGTATGGATTCTGCAGTGACATGCCAAGGCCTGCCTGTACAAACCAGTTATCCCAGAAAGAGTTTACCACAACGGCTTCTTTTTCATGCCTGACGCTCTCTGACGCACGGTGGAATGTGTTGTTCTTCGACAACGCCATCTCTACACCGACATTGATCTCGGCATAACTGTTCCCTCCGTGATCCCTTCCGGAACTCACACCGTTCAAACTCGGTACAAACGTATAGTTCACGTCGCCGAACAACTGCCATTTTTTGTTGAGCCGGTAGGTATTGTGCAAGCCGACGCCCAATATCGGCCCACCCTTACCTTCCTTCACGTTGAGCCATCCTCCGGCACGAGGGGCAAGGATGAGATTCCATTTCCTCTCCGGCTTATAGACGTCAAACAGGTTATGTAGGTTCAATTGCATGTCACCGCTGATGGTCATGAATCCTCCCTCATCGTGATTTCCGCCAGGTACGCCATAAGGCTTGTACCAAATGTTATGGGTTTCCCTGATGATCACGTTATTCCAGTTGACCTTGAATTTACCACCAAATTCCGGTGAAAACCATTTCCCTACGGCTATGCTTACGCCAAGTGACTTACCATTAGGGAATACGTCCTTGACAGCATGATCTACGGGGAACAGCAAAATCATGTCAGCACCGACCTGTCCATACCAGTTATCCCAGAAGGAATTGGTCACACAAGTACTCGAATCGACAGGATTCTCCTCCTGTGCTACGACAGTCAGATGGCATGATGCGATCCATAATAGTATTAATAAAAACTTTCTCATTATATATTATTTACTCATCTTCGGTTGTGATATATATTTCTTGCCGTTTTGTATAATGATACTACGGTCATCCTTATCGGTGATTGTTCCGTCCAAACGATAGGCAGGCTGTGGCACCGCGTTCGAGGCGTTCTGACTGCGTATGGCTGTCGGGGTGTCGGATTTCCAGGCTTCGCGCTGCAACACCTGTGTCATGCAATGGGCAGCACAGAGATAAGCCATCGTTTCATTCCTTTCATGATAAACCAATATTTTTCCTTTGCAAAAATACATAATAATTCGAAAAGAAACAAATAAAAAGGGAGAAATCTTTCGGCGGCTTGGCTATTCCACCCTGCAATTATCTGCCCCAGATTCGGTTGGGACTTTCCCCCGATGGGGTAAACGGTAAAAAAGTCTAGACAAAAATATTTGGTGGATATGAAGCAAATAAAGAAGCGCGAGGAGACAGAAATAAAAATAAATAGCAATTAATTTTGTTTTTTGGACACTTATTCGTACCTTTGCAAAACCATTGGGAATGAAAAAGTATATAGTTATAGTCGCATTAGCCTTGATGACAGTTGTGAATAGCATCACGGCACAGGAGGCGGTGGTCGACAGTACCAAGAAGGTGTCGGGCGAGAGCAACAGGAACGTGCTGATGAATGCGGCCTTTGCCTCGCAACCACGACAGATATCGCTCGGACTGCCTATCTCGGGCTATGCCTATATCTATGAGGACGGACTGCCCGTGTCGTACTATAATTATCAGGTATATCCCTACAAGTCGTGGCATAGCGGCGTGAGCCATGAGGCGGTGCGTACCATGGGGCCACAAGATATGGTGCTGAAGTATGGCGTCATCACCTACAGCGTAGATAGCAGGTCGAAACTGGCTGGCGACAGCCTGGAGGGCAGGCTGAACTACTCGCTGAACCACTACGGACGACACATGGTGGATGCGAACCTATCGACACCTATCGGCAAAGGATGGGGCATCAGTGTGGGTACCTACCAGAATTTCGACCCGGGGAGTAACCACCTCGACATGACTAGACTGCAGGAGAGCGTACATTTCTACAAGGCCGCCCTGTCGAAGACATGGCATGACGGCAGGGGCAAGGCGGGACTTATCTACCAGTATTCGCAATTCAAAGAGATTATAGAGAACTACGGACCTTTCATCTTCGTGGGTGACGGCAGCGTGAAGGAGTATGAGAGTTTCAAACTGGGAACCGACCAGTACCGCCCCGCCAACAGGACGGTGAAGTACCTGGACGTGGAGACGGGAAAGATGACGGAACAGGACATCGACGAGGGTAACACGAACAAGATACACAACGTGAACTTCGTGCTGGACTACCAATGGGACAACGGCATGAGACTGGCCATCCACAGCAAGTTCAAGTACGGACACTCCTACCGTACGAATCCGTCGCTGATGGGGGTGAGCAACGCCACCTACGATAGCGGATACACCTACGAGGACGGGACACCCTACGCTGGGAAGGTGCAGACGCGAAGGATGCTGCATTTCGACGGCTTCGAACACTCGTGGATGACCAACGCGGAACTGACGGGCAGGACGGCTGACGGACGACACAACTGGCGTGCAGAGGCTGATTACTGGCTGAACCACGGGGGCACCAGTACCTCGATGTATCTCTATGGCCATGAGGCTAAGGAAGACCCGAAGATGCTGCTGCGCAACGGCAGCGAGGGCTATTCGTTCAACTCATACGCTGAATACTACGACGGACACGAGCATAAGTTATTCGC
>JAGCPK010000145.1 GCA_017965725.1 Prevotella sp. | reverse complement strand
CGCAAGATGAGGACTCCATGAGGGTCGTCATAGACGATGACGTTGATAGGGTGCAGGTGTAAAGACGGCGACGTCAAAGCCGAGCACTACTAATTGCCCGAATCCTTTTGCCATCAGCCGTGCTTTCAGTTGTATGTTATGTAGGGAGAGTTTATTATATCTCAGTATGAGGCTTTTGTCTTGTCTTCCAGTTCTTGTGTGACAGATGTCAATACCCATAATGACAAGGTGTCGGGATCGGGCTTCGGCTCGGCAATGGTCAGACGTGTCTGGCATTGCTCTCACCTTGCAACGATTTTCAGGTGGTTATTGCGGCGGGGTTCCACCTCTTCCCATTCCGAACAGAGAAGTTAAGCCCGCCTGCGCCGATGGTACTGCAATGCAATGCGGGAGAGTAGGAGGCCGCCCCCTTTCAACGGAAGCCGTAAGGTGGAAGTGAAGCCCTGGAGAGAAATCTTCAGGGCTTTTTGTGTTTTTAAGATGAATTATCACTTACAATGACTGAATTATCGCATATTATGCTTATCTTTGTAGCCAAATTGTCTGATAATTAAAAAACTTAATGCTTATGGGACTACTTGACATTATTGCAGTTGTTGCACTTGTAGTGATTGGTGGGTTTATATATTGGAAAAAGAAAAATGAATAGACTCATATACCCGTTGATATGGATCAGCAGAATCGGTCACTGTCGGGGCTTTGGCATTCAGTCGCCTACGGACTATTGGCTGGTGCGCTATGTCATTAATGAGCACTGGCCCTACTATCAATACGATAGACTAGGGGAGAATGACGATTGGTTGACCCAGAAACTGGGCCGACTTTACTTTCGCATTGCCAACTGGCGACAGCCGAAGACAATAGAGAGTGATAGTTATCGGAACTATCTGCAGGCGGGATGCAGGAAGGCTGTTTTTGGGGAGTCTTCAGAGTTGATACGACTCTCGTTGGATGGCAACTACCGAGACCGTCTCTCCTATATATATAATAAGGTGGAGGTGGATACGGTGCTTATTGTGGATGGCATCAGAAGTAACAAGGATCTCTGGCATGAATTGAAGGCTGACGAACGGGTGCGGGTAACTTTCGACCTCTATTACTGCGGCATAGTGCTATTTGACAAAAAAAGACATAAACAAAACTACATAGTAAACTTCTAACCGACAAAGAAAAATGAAAATAACAAAGGTATATACCCGCACGGGGGACAAGGGCGAGACGAGTCTGGTAGGTGGTGTGAGAATCAAAAAGAGTGATATCCGTCTGGAGGCTTATGGAACAGTTGATGAATTGAGTGCTCATTTAGGTATGCTCGTGGCAATGATGCAGGATGGCGAGGAGCGTGACCTCGTTATTCGCATACAGAATAATCTCTTCAACGTGTGTACTCACCTGGCGACAGATCAGAGTCAGACACCCCTCTATCCTTCTGCCCATCTGGCTGATGGAGAGATAGAATCATTAGAAGAGAAGATCGATCTACTGATGAAGCAATTACCAGAACGACAAGGATTCATTTTGCCGGGAGGAACACCTGCAGCCGCCCAAGCACATATCTGTCGGACGGTATGCCGACGTGCGGAAAGGCGTATTGCAGCCCTTGCCGAAGTGGCGGAAATCGCCCCGGAAATGCAGCAGTACGTGAACAGATTGAGTGACTATCTCTTTGTTTTGGCCAAAATAATAAATTTTAACGAAGGAAAAAGTGAAATTGTTTGGCGAAATGTTTGCAAATAAGAAATAATTGTGTACTTTTGCGGGCGATTTAGGAAACGAAAGTATTAACATATAAAAATTTAACGACTATGTATTGGACACTTGAATTAGCTTCAAAGTTGGAAGACGCTCCCTGGCCCGCAACCAAGGACGAATTGATAGACTACGCAATACGCTCGGGTGCCCCATTGGAGGTGCTTGAGAATCTTCAAGAGATAGAAGACGAGGGTGATGTTTATGAGAGCATCGAGGATATATGGCCTGATTACCCGACGAAAGAAGACTTCCTCTTCAACGAGGATGAATACTAAAGAGTAGGTTTACTATATATAGTTGAATAAAAACGAGGTGTGGATTATTTTTTCCCCACACCTCGTTTTTATATGTTTTAAGTGCAAATGATGATTTAGTTGAACTTGGCAGAGTTCAGAATGTGATCACGCACCTCGCCACCGAGTTGCTTTTCCCAATCAGGGCTATATGCCACTGTGATATTAATGGACTTGTTCCCATTAAAGATGACACGGTGGTACTCGCTGATCATATCACTTGGGATGGAGTAGGTATATTCCTTCTTCTCCAGGTCAAGTTTCTTTTCTGCCTCCTGAGGAATGTCCTCATCGAATTCCTTCTTGATTCTTTCCTCTGTGTAATCGCCAAACATGGACTCATATACACCAAATTCAACTGCGGCGGAGATGGGGAAGTCGTTGCTGTCCTCAGGTACCAGCGTCCAGCAGCCACCATTATCCGTCTGAGGATTGTCTGTGCGACGCATGCCCTTCAGTAAGTCAAAGCTCGCACCATATTTTTCCACAGTGAATTGCTCGTAAGCCACCTCGGCCTTAGCCTCATCCTTAGCGTCATCTTTGGCGCCCTCAACATTGGTGCCAGTACCTTTGTTTCCACACGAAGCCATGAGCAGCATAACTGCCACAGCGGCAAAACTCATTACATACTTTTTCATTTTTACTTTCTCGTTTTTGGTTATTATTAAAGTTGATTGTTGACAACATTACCGTGTAATGCGGTGCAAAGATACACTTTTTCTCTATAATATACAAGTATAATGAGAAAAATCTTATTTGTTTCGTGACAAAACTAATCATGATGCTTTTACCCTTAGGCAATAAATCGGAGGTGGAATGCGTTATAATAAGGTGAAACGTTTTTGTTTTCTTACGATAGCGTTGCTGTTTGTCTTGATTGCCAGGGCGCAGCAAGATGTTTCTTTCGGCCATTATTGGGCGATGGAACCGTCGTTTAATCCTGCTTCTGTGGGTAAGGAGGATAAACTGAATGCTGTGGTGGCCTATGCTCTGCAATTGGCAGGATTCGAACATAATCCAAAGACGATGTACGCCGCAGCCGATATGCCATTCTATGCTATGAATGCATACCACGGTGCCGGTGTGCAACTCATCAATGATGATATAGGCCTCTTCTCCCATAAACGTCTGGGTTTGCAGTACGCCTACAGGAAATCACTGTTGGGGGGAACAATTAGTGCTGGTGTGCAGGCAACGCTACTCAGTGAGACTTTCAATGGATCGAAAGTGGAACTGATTGATACAGGTGACCCAGCCATCTCTACTTCCGACATTACAGGAACTGGATTTGATCTTAGTGCGGGCTTGTATTACAGTCATCGTAACTGGTACGCAGGTATCTCTGCTCTGCACCTGAATTCTCCGCGTGTTGAGTTGGGAGAAACCAATGAACTGAACATCTCTTCAACATATTATTTGACGGGCGGATACAATATTCGGCTGAGAAATCCGTTCTTATCAATACACACTTCTGTTTTGGGGCGTACTGACGGCGTGGCCTGGAGGGCAGATGTAACGGGTCGTCTGAAATACTCCCATGAGAAGAAGGTGATGTATGCAGGCTTGTCGTATAGTCCAACTAATTCAGTGACAGTACTGATTGGCGGCGACTTCCACGGCATCCATCTTGGCTACAGTTATGAGGTTTATACCTCAGCCATCAACATCGGTAATGGGAGCCATGAACTTTTTGTGGGCTATCAGACGGAGTTGAACCTATATAAGAAAGGCAGGAATCTGCATAAAAGTGTGAGATACTTATAAAACTAAGATATAATAATAGGAAAAGAGTTAATATATAAAATAGAATATGAGGCAAAGTATCATTGATAGAAGGACAAAAGGTTGGGCAAGAAGGTTTTTACCTTTTTACCTTTTTACCTTTTTACTTTTCTTGACAAGTTGTTTTGGCAGTAAGTTGGCATCATCGGGTGGCGGTGAGGTGACAGGTACAGGAGGAAAGGCATTCTCCGAACCTACACCTTATGGGATGACACTCATAAGGCGAGGCCATCTGAAGATGGGTATTGAGAGTCAGGATAGCCTCTGGGGTAAACAGACACCAGTACGTGACATCTCTGTGGATGGCTTCTGGATGGATGAGACGGAGGTGACCAACTCGAAGTACCGTCAATTTGTGAATTATGTACGCGACTCCATCCTCCGTGAGCGTTTGGCAGAGATTGATGAAACCTATCGTGTTGCCAAGACTGACAAGGACGGAGAGGAGATCGGTTCTATGATCAACTGGAAGAAGGCTTTGCCACGTAAGCCGAGTGAAGATGAACAGGAAATTATTGACGGCCTCTATGTCACTAATCCCGTGACAGGTGAGAAGATGCTTGACTATACGCAACTGAACTATCGTTACGAGGTTTATGACTATACGGCAGCCGCCTTGCGCCGAAACCGTCTGAATCCCGAGGAACGCAATCTCAATACAGATATTGCTGTCAATCCAAATGAAGAGGTTTGGATTTCAAAAGATACAGCATATATTAATGATGAAGGAAGGATCGTGCGTGAAACCATTAATCGTCAGTTGACGGGGCCTTGGGACTTTCTGAATACATATATTGTGAATGTCTATCCTGATACCACTTGTTGGGTGAACGACTTTCCCAATGCTGACAATGAGACTTATATGCGTTATTATTTCTCGAATCCCGCCTATAATGAGTATCCCGTTGTTGGTGTGACATGGGAACAAGCAAATGCTTTCTGTGCTTGGCGCACGGAATATCTGCTGAAAGGACTTGGTCCTGCAGCCCGTTATGTGCAGCGTTACCGTTTGCCGACAGAGGCCGAATGGGAATATGCTGCCCGTGGCAAGGATCAGAATGAGTTCCCTTGGGATAATGAGGATGTGGCAAGTGGTAGAGGTTGCTTCTTTGCAAACTTCAAGCCTGACAACGGTAATTACACGAAAGACGGCAACCTGATTACCAGTCGTGTGGGTATCTATGCCGCCAACACCAACGGTTTATTTGATATGGCTGGTAATGTGGCCGAGTGGACTTCCACTATCTATACCGAAGCAGGTGTGGAGGCGATGAATGATATTAATCCGCAGTTGAAATACAATGCTGCTATCGAAGACCCTTATCGTCTGAAGAAAAAGAGTGTTCGCGGTGGCTCATGGAAAGATCCTGAGTCGTACATCCGTTCTGCCTGGCGTTCGTCAGAGTATCAGAACCAGCCTCGCAGTTACATCGGTTTCCGTTGTGTGCGCAGTCTGGCCAATACCACCAGCGACAAGGTAACCTCTAAACGCAGAAAGTAAATCCGTATATCGTAAATCCGTAAATCGTAAATAGGAATGACAACATACAGTAAACTGAATTTTGTCTATCGCTTACAGAAGTGGATGGACAGCGTGCCGGGCCAGACCTTCCTGAACTACGCATATAGTTGGGGCGCGTCTATCGTGATTCTGGGTACGCTCTTTAAGTTAACTCACCTGCCAGGGGCCAATTTCTTCCTGTTCTTGGGTATGGGTACCGAGGTTTTCGTGTTCTTTATCTCGGCCTTCGATCGTCCCTTCGACAAGACGACCGATGGTATGGAACTGGATACGCACCTCAAGTCTTCTGAAGATATAGTGGATGAGTCGGATGCCGAATCAATCCCAGTATCTGTTGGCGGAGTTTCTGGAGGTGTTGTGATTAATGGTGGTGGCGCTACTGGTGACGGGGGCGTTATCAGTGGTGGTACCACGGTTATTGGTGGCGGTGGTGGCGGCACAATCATTATCGGTGGTGGCGGTTCTAGTCAGGAGACTGTAGATACTGAAGCCATCGCTGCAGTAGCCTCTTCGGTGGCTGCTGTATCCCGGGGTGAATCTGCAGATACTGCCGAATCCGGAGCTTCTGGAATATCTGGAACTTCCGCTATAACAGGTCTGCCCTCTGTCAATCCAGAACTTGAAGAGGCTACCGCTAACTATGTGGATGAGCTGAAACGACTCACCGAGATGCTCTCGAAGGTATCTGAACAGAGTGAGCGCTTGGCCCGCGACTCCGAGGAGATGGAGAACCTGAACCGTACGTTGACGGGCATCTGTAAGGTTTATGAGATGCAGTTGAAGAGTGCCAGTTCGCAGATTGGCACCATTGACGATATCAATGCCCAGACTAAACGGATGGCAGAGCAGATAGCAGAACTGAACAGCATCTACGCCCGTATGATAGAGGCCATGTCGGCCCGTGTAAACCCGTAAATCATAAATCCGTAAATTGTAAATAAAGGTGGCAATAAGGAAAAGACCAGTATCTCCGCGCCAGAAGATGATCAATCTGATGTATGTCGTCTTGATGGCTATGCTTGCGCTGAATGTCTCGAATGAAGTGCTTAACGGTTTCTCTATTGTGGAGGAAAGCCTGAACCGCACCACGAGCAACTCTGCGAAGGAGAATCTGGCGATATACGAGGATTTTGAGACTCAGATGAAAGCCAATCCCCAGAAAACCAAGGAGTGGTACGACAAGGCTCAGTCCCTCAGGCAGATGTGCGACTCGCTCTATAACTTTGCGGCAGAACTGAAACTGGCTATTGTCGTAGAGGCAGACGGAAAAAATGGTAATGTCAATGATATTCGCAATAAAGAAGACCTTGAGGCCGCTAGTCAGGTGATGCTCTCACCGAGTCGTGGTCAGGGTCAGGCTCTCTACAATGCCATCAACTCCTTCCGGGAACGGATGCTCAAGATGGTGACAGATGAAAAGCAGAGAGCAATCATTGCTAGCAATCTGACGACTGAAGTCCCCTCTAATGCGTTGGGTAAGAACTGGCAGGAATATATGTTTGAGTCGATGCCGGCTGCCGCAGCCGTCACCCTGCTCTCGAAGTTGCAGAGCGATGTACGCTATGCCGAAGGCGAGGTGTTGCATACGCTGGTGCAGAACATTGACGTGAGGGATATCCGTGTGAATGCCCTGGAGGCCTTCGTTATCCCTAATTCACAGACAATTGTGCGGGGCGATAAGTTCTCCGCCCATATTGTGATGGCTGCCGTGGATACCACACAGGTGCCTGACATCTATATTGGCAATCAGAAGGTGACACTCCATGACAACCTATATGAACGTATTTGCGGAGCTACTGGCGACTTCACGCTGGCGGGTTATCTTGAGACTGTGAATGGTAACGGCGATAAGATCCGTCGCGACTTCTCACAGAAATATACGGTGGTTGATCCGAGTGCTACTGTAAGTGCCGACTTAATGAATGTACTTTATGCCGGCTATAACAACCCCGTCAGCATCAGTGTGCCTGGTGTGCCTCTTAATAAAATCACTGCAACGATGTCTGGCGGAACCCTGCAGCCAGTAGGACCGGGACGTTATATTGCCCGTCCTTCTACTGTGGGACAGGATGTCACTTTCACCGTGATGTCAACAAATACAGGCCATGCCCAGCAGATGGGGCAGTTTAAATTCCGCGTGCGTAAATTGCCAGATCCTACACCTTATATTAATATGAAGGATGAGCATGGTAATCCCACCCGTTATAAGGGTGGTGGTCTGGCCAAGGGGCAGTTGGTGGCTGCTGAGGCTATCGGTGCTGCTATCGACGATGGTATCCTTGATATTGCTTTCCGCGTGCAGAGTTTTGAGACGGTGTTTTTCGACAATATGGGTAATGCTGTGCCGATGGCCTCTGAAGGTGCACAGTTCTCTGCCCGTCAGAAAGAGAATTTCCGTAAACTGACGCGTAACCGCCGTTTCTATATCTCGCGTGTGACGGTTGTTGGTCCAGATGGTCTAACGCGTACACTCCAGAATCCGATGGAAGTCATTGTAAAGTAGTTAGAAGTTAAATAGTTAAGAAGATATGAAGAGAGTATTATTCTTATTGATGATAGTGCTGGGGGTTGGCACTGTGATGGCTCAACCGAAGGCACGCCGTGTTCAGCAGCAACAGCAGCAGGCAGAACAACAGAAGAAGTCCACAAACACAACTTCGTCAGCCGTGACGAAGCGTGCGCAGATATCGTTTCCTACGGCATTGGAAGTGCCAGAGGATGTAGTGTGGCGGCGTGACATCTATCGCGAGATTGATCTTGAGGATGACCCGAATGCAGGTCTCTACTATCCTGTGGAACCACAGGGTAGGCAAATTAATCTGTTTACCTATATCTTCAAACTTGCACAAAACGGCTATATCCCCATCTACGAGTATCCCACTGATGGTAGCGATGTGTTCGAGGATGCCTCGAGAGTAACGATGAAGACCATTCTTGATAACTATCATATCTATTACGAGGAGCAGAATGGTAAGCTGAAGATTGACAATAGTGACATTCCTTCATCAGAGGTCAGGAAGTATTATCTCAAGGAAAGTGCCTATTACGATCAGGCCAACTCATCTTTCCATATCAAGGTATTGGCTCTCTGTCCAGTGATGCTCCGTGAGGATGATTTTGGTGGCGAGGCCACGCAGTATCCGCTCTTTTGGGTAAAATATAGCGATTTGGAACCTTACCTAAACCGTCAGACGGTGATGACCTCGAGCCTGAATAATGCCGCAACGATGTCTATGGACGACTATTTCACGATGAACAAGTACCGTGGAAAGATCTATAAGACCACGAATATGCTAGGCAGGACGTTGGCACAGGTTTGTGAGGGTGACACGGCTAAGTTGACAGCTGAACAGAAACGTATTGAAGGTGAGTTGGAGGCTTTTCGCAAAAATATCTTTGGCGATCCTGCCAAGCGCGATTCTCTCGACAGCATAGCTAATGCCAATCCGCAAAACTTGAAGGCAGCCAAGAAAGCCAAAGCTAAGCAGTCACGCCAGAACAGCACACGCCGTACGAAAGTGAGTGGTGTTAAGACCAAGGGTAACAGTGGCTCTGCATCATCACCAGCCAATAGTGCTGCCCGCGTTTCCGTCCGCAGAGAGAGACACTAATTATATTGTGAATAAAATATTTTTTGAAAAAAGAGCGATTATTCGCTCTTTTTTTATATCTTTGCACCGTGGAACTAAATTATAATTGATTATGAAGAGATTTTTTTCTTTAGTAGTACTGCTTTCTGCCATGACAATGGCCATGCAGGCACAAGTGAAGTTCGGTGTTAAGGGCGGTCTTAACCTGACAAGTATGAAGTTTGACAAAAGTGTAGCAGACAAGTCTAATCAGGCAGGTTTCTTTGTAGGTCCAACTGTTAAATTTACGCTTCCTGTCGTAGGTCTTGGTGTTGATGCTTCAGCTCTCTACGATCAGCGTTCAGTTGAAGTTGCTGGCAATAAAATCAAGCAGCAGTCTATTCAGATTCCAGTTAATCTGCGCTATGGTATTGGTCTTGGTTCTACAGCTAGTATCTTTTTCTTTGCTGGACCTCAGTTTGGTTTCAATATTGGCAATAAGACAGATGTAATCGAGATAAGCAATCAGGCTGTTAGCGACTGGACCTTGAAAAGCTCAAATCTTAGTGGAAACATTGGTCTTGGCTTTATGGTTCTTAATCATCTTCAGATTTCTGCTAATTACAATATAGCGTTTGGCAAGACAGGAGAGTTTAACGCTGTTAATGAGGTTATTGATCAAGCAGGTCAGGCTCTTAACCTGAAAGATAATGATGGCAAGATGAATTCTTGGCAGATTGCTCTGGCTTACTACTTCTAAGAATAAATTGTCTGACAATATTTCTAGGGCGATCCAATTGGGGTCGCCCTAATTGTTGGTGTTTTGCGAAATAACAGGCTAAAATTTGGTAGTTCGGTATGTTATTCGTAACTTTGTAGCCCGATGATCTATGTTGATGTTATATTGCCAGTTCCCCTGACGGGGTTGTTTACCTATAACTTGCCTGAGGGGGTTGAGGTGAAGATAGGTCAGCGTGTGCTTGTAAGCTTTGGGCGTAATAAGACCTATGTCGGCATTGTTGCTAAGACGCACCGGGGACCAATTCCTACAGAGGTTAAAATCAAACCTATCCTTCAGGTCCTCGATGTGGAGCCGATCTTACTTGACACCCAACTGCGCCTATGGCAGTGGATAGCAGATTATTACATGTCACCTATTGGTGAAGTCTATAAGGCAGCGCTGCCCTCAGGTCTGAAGGCAGAAGACGGCTATAAGCCTAAAATGGAGACTTATATCCGGCTCACCCCACAATTCCGTAGCGAGCATGCACTCCATGTTGCCCTTGATATGCTTCAACGCGCCCCGAAGCAACTTAAAGCCATTGTTGACTTTCTCTCATTAACTACAGACTCTAGTACAGAATCCACGATAGTAGCAGGTACTCAACTAACTCGCGATGAACTCTTGAATCAAGGACATACGCTTCAGGCGGTTAACTCCCTCATCAAGCGAGGCATTTTGGAAACCTATGAGCAGGAGGTGGGACGCCTAAATAATGGTGGCGAACCCCATCTGGAACATATCAAACCCTTGAGTGCCCCTCAGCAGGATGCCTATAACCAAATAGAGTTTTCTTTCCTCAAGAAGAATGTCACCTTGCTCCATGGTGTCACCTCCAGCGGAAAGACGGAGATATATATCCATCTTATCCGTCAATCATTGGAACAAAAAAAACAGGTACTCTATCTCCTTCCAGAGATAGCTCTCACTGTGCAGATTATGAAACGCTTGCAACATGTATTTGGCAGTCGTCTCGGCATCTACCACTCTAAGTATTCTGATGCGGAGCGCGTGGAGATATGGCAGAAGCAACTTTCTGCTAATCCCTATGATGTCATTCTAGGCGCACGAAGTGCTGTGTTCCTGCCGTTCCAGAATCTGGGTCTTGTCATTATCGATGAGGAGCATGAGACATCCTATAAGCAACAGGACCCCGCACCCCGCTACCATGCCCGTAGTGCCGCAATTATTCTGGCACAGATGTTTGGTGCCAAGACATTGTTGGGGACAGCCACCCCTTCGCTTGAGTCCTATCATAATGCCAAGACAGGCAAGTACGGCCTCGTCGAACTCACCCAGCGTTACAAGGGCATCGAACTGCCCGAGATACAGGTGGTAGATATCAAGGATCTGCAGCGCCGCAAGATGATGAAAGGCCCGTTCTCCCCTATATTATTAAATAAGGTACGCGAGGCACTAGAACGCGGTGAACAGGTCATCCTTTTCCAAAACCGTCGTGGCTATGCCCCGATGATCGAATGTAAACAGTGCGGTTGGGTACCGCATTGCAGTCACTGCGACGTGTCGCTGACCTTCCACCGCAACCTGAACCAACTGACGTGTCATTACTGTGGGACTGTTTATCAAGTGCCTGTGGAGTGTCCAGCTTGTGGTAGTAAGGAACTCCAGACGCGCGGCTATGGCACGGAAAAGATTGAGACCGATGTACGCGACATCTTCCCTGAGGCCCGCATTGTCCGCATGGACCTTGACACGACCCGCACCCGCCAAGCCTACGAGCGTATCATCAGTGACTTTTCCGCAGGACGCACCAATCTGCTCATCGGCACGCAGATGATTTCTAAAGGTCTTGATTTTGATAAAGTTTCTGTCGTGGGCATCCTCAATGCTGACATTATGCTCAACTACCCCGATTTTCGCGCCTATGAGCATGCCTTTATGATGATGGCGCAGGTTAGTGGACGGGCAGGACGCAAGGGTAAGCGTGGACTTGTCATTCTCCAGACAAAGAGTCCAGATCTTCCGCTGATTCAGCATGTTGTCCGCAACGATTATGCCGCCTTCTACCGCTCTCTGACCGTTGAGCGCCAGCAGTTTCATTATCCTCCATACTATCGCCTTACCTACGTCTTTCTGAAGCATCATCAAGATACTGTGGTCAATGCTGCAGCCAATGAAATGGGAGCTTGTCTACGCCAATGGCTCTCAGGTCGCGTTCTCGGTCCCGACAAACCTGGTGTATCTAAAGTCAAGTCGCTCTCCATCCGTAAGATTGTCCTTAAGTTCGAATTAGGCATTAATCTCTCCGAGATACGCCGCTACCTCCTGCTTGCCCAACAGCAGATATTGCAAGACAAACGCTATGCTTCTCTCCAGATATACTACGATGTAGATCCTCTGTAAAGGCAGAGAAACTAAAAGTAAGCAGAATAATACCATATTGATGGTATGAAAGAATGCCATATATATATTAATTGTTGCTTTTTTGAGTAAAAAAGATGGATAATGGAGACTCTGTTTGCGATAATCTTTGTACCTTTGTCGCAGAATAATACAAGTATATTAAGGTAAAGAAATGAAAGAAAAGATTGTTTTAGTGACAGGTGCCAACAAGGGCATCGGATTTGGAATTGCCAAGCATCTTGGAAAGGATGGCTGGCAAGTGATTATCGGAGCACGCGATGAACAGCGTGCAGAGAAGGCTATCGGTGAATTGAAGTTGGTTGGTGCCAATGTGCTGGGATGGGTCAACATCGAATTGCGTGACCTCGCTAGCTTGGAACAGGCCGCCAAGGAGGTAAATGAGAAATACCCTACGTTGTCGTTGCTGGTGAACAATGCTGGCATCCCTGGCGACATGAGCGTAGATAGTCTACATACAGAACTCAACGACATCAAGGAGACGCTCGATGTGAATTTCGTTGGTACCTTCGCCCTTACCAAGGCATTGATGCCGCTGCTCATCAAGAATCAAGGTCGTATCGTCAACGTGACCGTTCCTTCAGAGATTAGTCCTTACTGGCATCCGTTGGCTTACGTTGCCAGCAAAGCTGCGCAGAATGCCATGATGGGTGTGATGGCTATAGAGTTACAGCAGAACAACACACCGTTGGAGGTGTTCTCTGTACATCCGGGTCCCACGACTACCGATCTCAATGGTAACATGGCACTGCCAGGCTTCCACGACATCGAGACAGTGGGGAAGAAAATGGCAGAACTTATCAACGATGGCCAAAACCATCAGGGAGAGTTCATTGAACTCTACCCGATAGTCAAAGAAGATTAATACCGATTTTATTACAGAGCCAGTTCGCAACCAATACCTAACACACGGTTGGTGCGGGTAAAGGAGTCGCTGACAAGCGGCTCCTTTGACGTTACACGGTCGTAGTGACTGTAGTTGGTCTGGAAATAGGCTGCTTTGAGAGTCACCTTTTCGCTGGCCTTGTAGTTGAAACCGAAGCCCATGCTGTAACTGTTGACGACAAACGACATGTCGTTCATATAAGCATCGGAAAGCTGGTAGCGGGTGAGTTGGGAACCACCACTGACGGTCAACTTGTCGGTGATGTCCCACTCGATACCGGCAAGATACTCGTTAGTGCCACCGTCGAGCAGATCCTGAGCGTTGTTGTACCAGTTGACGTTCTTGTCGTAGAAGTGATGGTAGCCGAGGTTCAGACGTATATCGTCGGTGATGCTCCACATTGCACCGAAGTCGAGTTGAGCGGGAGAGTCCTCGTCGATTTTCTCACCGTCACGGAACTTGTTGACGGCGGGTATTTCACTGGCTTCGTTGACAGTGGATTCATTCTTCATGTGAATCTGTGTCTTGAACTCGTACTTGGCGGCGAAGTTGAAGCGACCAACCTTGTAGTCGATACCGATAACGGGGGCGATACCCACAGATGACTGGTTGCAGAGTAGATTCACACCCTGAGAATATTTCTGTAGGGCGTTGAGGCTTTGCTTCGTGCCTTCGAGTTGGGTTTTTTGGGCAGTGAGTTCTGCGGGGGCAGGTACGCCAGCAGCCTCGTATTGTGCGATGCCTGCGTTAATCTGATTGATGCCGCCGTCGATGGTGGTCTCGGCTCCCTGAAGGAAACCGCCGAATTCGACATAGCCGCCAGCGGTGTTTACCATGATGTTACTAATCTTAGCCTTGTAAGTAGCTGTGCCGTAAAGTAGGCGCAGACCGCCATAGACGGAGAAGTCGGGGGTAATCTTATAGGCTGCACCGAGTTGGAAACCGAAATAGTAGTTGCGGCCTTCCATGAAACCGTCCATATCGTAGCCTGTAGCACCGAAGGGCTGCAACTGGTTAGCGATATTTCCTACGACACTCTCGAAGGAGCCAAGGCCATCGGCAAACTGGCACTTACCACCGCCACCAGGAACGCTGAAGTTGAATTGCATGCTCCAGTTTCCTTTATTATAGGCAGCCTGAATAGAAGGAATGCAAGGAGCATCAGCCACTCCCTCGAAAGTCTTGACGGTTTTTCCCTGATTCTTGCGCCCTAAGGCAAAAAGAGGATTATTACACTCAATGGTACGTGTTTGATGAGCGTATTGCCAGTTGATGCCTAGGTGGAATCCTTCGGGCAGAAAGGCTACGCCGGCAGGATTACTATAGACGCCGTCGAGGCTGATTGCTGCGTCGCGCGCAGGATTGCGTAGGAAGTCAATACTCTGGTTGGTGTTGGTTAAGATTCCACCTGCTGTAGCGGTTGTTGCTGTAGCCAGCATCACGCAGGCAGCAATAGCATTTAATTTTTTCATATCCTTAAACATCTTTTTACTAAAACGGCTGCAAAGGTAAAAAGATTGTTCTAAACATGTTTGTTTGCGTACACATGGTTAACGAAGTTTAACGAAAATTGCACAAAAAGATGCGCATTTGTGCAATTTTGTGCAAAATCTGCACAAAATCAATGCTAAATGTGCAACATTTCCTAATTTTTCAGTTCAGGATAACTGACACGGGTGTGATAGATGGTTTTCAGCTTCTCGATAAGGACGGTCTTGGCGAATTCAATGTCGCGGAAAGTGATAGGACACTCTTTAAAATAGCCTTCTGTTACTTGGGTGTCGATAAGACGATTTACGAGGTCACGGATGCTCTTTTCTGTATAGTCTGGCAGCGAGCGCGATGCGGCTTCCACAGAGTCGGCCATCATAAGGATGGCCTGTTCCTTGGTAAATGGATTGGGACCAGGATAGGTAAACAGCAGTTCATCAACAGGCTCGTCAGGTAAGGCGTTCTTCTGCTGGACGTAGAAGTACTTGGCCTTGCCTTGTCCGTGGTGGGTGGCGATAAAGTCCTTGATGACATGCGGCAGATTGTATTTATCGGCCAGTTTCATACCTTCGGTAACATGACAGATGATCATCTGGGCGCTATCGATGAAGCTCATGCCTTCATGCGGATTAACCCCCGACTGATTTTCTGTGAAATAGATGGGGTTAAGTGTTTTGCCGATATCATGGTAGAGAGCACCAGTGCGCACCAGTTGGCTCTTTGCACCAATTTTCTGGGCGATTTCACCGGCAAGGTTTGCCACTTGGATGGAGTGATTGAAAGTGCCAGGTGCCACTTCGCTCATACGGCGAAGCAAATCCTTGTTCATATCAGAGAGTTCAATGAGCGTGATGTTCGATGTGAAGCCGAAAGCCTTTTCAATGAGATAAAGCAATGGATAGGAGCAGAAAAGCAATAGTCCATTGATAATAAGGAAATTGAACTCGCTGTAGTCAATTTTGGTTAGGCTGTTGTTGCTAATCCATTCGAGTGAAAGGTTTGTAAGGGAGGCTGCAACGGTGACGAGTACGGCTGTCCAGAATAACTGGGAGCGACTCGACAGTTCGCGGAGTGAATATATTGCCATGAGTCCTGCTACAAGTTCTACAGCGATGAATTCCAAAGGGTGCTGTAAAATACAGGCGCAAATCAATATCATAATAACATGGGCCATGAAAGCTGTCCGCGAGTCCATAAACACTCGGATGAATATGGGTACCATCGCGAAGGGGAGTATATAGATATGTAGGACGCTATGGCTAACCATCATCGAGGCGATAACAGTGAAGATGATAATGAGCGAGTATAGCATGGCAAGTGACCTGGGCTTCTCGAAATAGTCCTTGCGGAAGAGGGTTAGGTAGAATGTCAGGCAGATAACTAAGATAGTGACATAGAGTATCTGGCCCATGATTGTGACGCTGATCTGCTGCTTGTTTTTTTCACGGCGGTCGAGTTCTTTTTGGAACGACTGTAAAATGTTGTAGGTCTTAGAATCTACAATTTCACCACGGTCAATAATCTTCTGACCCTGTTGGGCGATGCCACTGGCTAAGGGGATGCTATTTTGCAGGTCACTAAGACTTGCCTCACTTCGTTCTTTGTCGTAGATGAGGTTGGGAGAGATATAGTCATTAAGATTGCATTTCTGGAGAATGTCCCTGTGCGCGGCCAGTTCCGGTTCGGCAAAGATCTGCTCGTAGGCGGATACCGTAGAATAGGTCCTGATGATCTGTGTGCTGGCAGCTTCCTTTCCGTTGATGATACGTATCATTTGAGTGGTATCCTTGCTGAACCTGGCATAGTCGGAATTGCTCATGACTCCTTGGAGATAGACTCGGTGGAGACGGTTAGCGATGATGCTGATATAGTCGTTGGGAAGACCGGGAATACCCTTGTTGTAATCCTTCACAAACTGTCTTACCTGAATGCCTTCTGTCTCCTTATTATAGTTGAAGTAGGGCTCATACTGTTTCATCATCGAGTCGCGTTCGGCTTTCACAGCCTCATCACTCTTATAGATGGGAAAGTCGAAGGGAGCCCTTAGGTCAGTGTATATCCAAGGTTTACCTTTTTCTATCCGATAGGTATTGTGGCTGTCGCGTGGCATGGCCCAGATGATGATAGCTACGGTACAGATTACCAAACCAGCCCGAATGAGGAAATCATGCCAAGATATGTCTGTTTTTAGATTAAAACCACTCATAATATACGTATTTTGGTGCAAAGATAATAAATAATTCATAATTCATAATTTATATTCATAATTATTTAGTAATTTTGTGCCAAAATTGTAAAATATGTCTGAGAGAAGAGTGAGGGTGCGTTTTGCACCGAGTCCCACAGGGGCTTTGCATATTGGCGGTGTGCGTACCGCCCTGTATAATTATTTGTTTGCCCGTCAACATGGCGGCGATCTGGTATTCCGTATCGAGGATACTGACAGCAACCGTTTTGTACCAGGGGCTGAAGAATATATTATAGAATCTTTCAAGTGGCTGGGCATCAAGTTTGACGAAGGTGTCAGTTTTGGGGGCGATAAAGGTCCGTACCGCCAGAGTGAGCGTCGTGACATTTATAAAAAACATGTGGATCAGTTGTTGGATGCCGGTAAGGCATACATAGCCTTTGATACACCAGAGGAGTTGGAAACCAAGCGTGCCGAAATCCAGAACTTCCAATATGATTGTCACACACGTGGTCAGATGCGTAACTCGCTGACTCTGCCTAAGGAGGAGGTAGAGCAGTTGATTGCCGATGGCAAACAGTATGTGGTGCGCTTCAAGATTGAGGCAGGGCAGGAGGTACTCGTCAACGACTTGATTCGTGGCGAGGTGCGCGTAAAAAGTGACATCCTTGATGACAAGGTGCTTTATAAGAGTGCAGACCAGTTGCCGACATACCATTTGGCAAACATTGTCGATGACCATCTGATGGAGATCTCGCACGTGATCCGTGGTGAGGAGTGGTTGCCCAGTGCACCGCTCCATGTGTTGCTTTATCAGGCTTTCGGTTGGGAGGACACCATGCCGCAGTTTGCCCATCTCCCACTGTTGTTGAAACCAGACGGCAAAGGAAAACTCTCGAAGCGTGATGGCGACCGTCTGGGATTTCCTGTGTTCCCACTGTTGTGGAAGGATCCGAAGACGGGAGAGATTTCGCGTGGCTACCGTGAGGATGGCTATTTCCCCGAGGCCGTCATCAACTTCCTTGCCTTGCTGGGTTGGAACCCAGGTACGGAGCAGGAAATCTTTTCGCTTGACGAACTTGTGCCCCTGTTTGATATCTCAAAGTGTTCGAAGGCCGGTGCGAAGTTTGCCTACGACAAAGGTATATGGTTCAATCATGAGTATATCCTGAAGAAGTCTGTTGAGGAGATAGCGTCGCTATTCTTCCCCATCGTAAAGGAGCATTGCCCGCAGGAGACATTGGAGCGTGTGACGGTGGTGACGGCGATGATGAAGGATCGTGTATCGTTTGTCAAAGAACTCTGGCCACTCTGTTCTTTCTTCTTTATGGCTCCTTCTGAGTACGATGAGAAAACTGCGAAGAAACGCTGGAAGGAAGACTCTGCACAGCAGCTAACAGAGCTCATCAGTGTGCTTGAGGGTATTGAAGACTTCTCGTTGGAGAATCAGGAACAAATTGTACATGCCTGGATTGAGCAGAAAGGATATAAACTCGGAAACATTATGAACGCCTGGCGATTGACACTTGTCGGTGAGGGTAAAGGACCTGGTATGTTTGATATCTCGGCCTTCCTCGGTAAAGAGGAAACTATCCGTAGAATGAAACGTGCGATAGAAGTGCTTGGCTAATGTATAATATCATCATATACATCTATCTTTTGGGCGTAGCGGTCTATAGCCTTTTCAATGAGAAGGTGCGCAAGATGTGGCGCGGTGAGCGCGACGCCTTCCGCATTCTCAGAGAGAAGGTCGATCCGAATGCGAAGTATGTGTGGTTCCATGCAGCCTCGCTTGGAGAGTTTGAGCAGGGGCGCCCATTGATTGAGCGTTTGCGTCAGGAGCATCCTGAGTACAAGATCTTATTGACATTCTTCTCGCCATCTGGCTATGAGGTCAGGAAAAACTATGAGGGTGCCGACATTATCACTTATCTGCCGTTGGATACGATTACGAATGCCCGTCGTTTCCTGCGTATCATTCATCCGGTAATGGCATTCTTTATCAAATATGAGTTCTGGTACAACTACCTACATATCCTGAAGCACAGGAATGTCCCAGTTTATAGTGTGTCGAGTATCTTCCGTCCTGAACAGGTGTTCTTTAAGTGGTACGGGCGACAATATAGTCGGGTACTGAACTGTTTCACTCATTTCTATGTCCAGAATGAGGTGAGCAAGGAATTGTTGGCGAAGATAGGTATTATGAATGTCAGTATTGTGGGTGATACCCGTTTCGACCGTGTGCTCCAGATCAAGGAAGTTGCCAAGCAACTGCCGATAGTGGAGGCATTTGTTAAAGGGGCAGGAGAAAAGCCTAAAGTGTATGTGGCAGGCAGTAGTTGGCCGCCTGACGAAGAAATCTTCATTAAATATTTTAATGAGCATCATGATTGGAAACTTATCATTGCCCCTCATGAGATTGGTGAGGATCATCTGCAGCAAATAGAAAGTATGCTTGAAGGTCGTAGGGTCGTTCGATATTCATCTTTAGAAAACCTAGAAAACGTAGGAGAACTGGAAATTCTTATCATCGACTGTTTCGGATTGTTGTCTAGTATCTACCATTATGGTGACGTGGCATATGTCGGTGGTGGCTTTGGGGTGGGTATCCACAACTTGTTGGAGGCTGCCGTATGGGATATACCCGTGTTCTTCGGTCCTAATAATCAGAAATTCCAGGAGGCGCAAGGGTTGAAGAAGAGTGGTGGCTTCGAGATTCATGACTATAATGAGTTCGCACAACTGATGGACCGCTTCGCTTCCGATGCAGATTATTTGAGGGAACAGGGTAATAAGGCCGGTCTGTTTGTCAAGAGTCTTTCTGGTGCTACAGAAAAGGTGATGGCAGATATAAATATATAAAAGAAAAACGGGATGTATTCACCCCGTTTCTTTAATTATTAATAAATTCCAATCTTCTTACTCCTCGATAATCAATCGTTTTCATCTTTTCCAGATACTGCATAATCAGGTCTGTAGTCTGGATATTCAGTGTCTGGACTGAACCATCTGGAATCTTACTGGTGGCGGGTATGTAACTGTTGGTTGCTACACGGTATTTGCGCTTCATGTCGAATTTTTTACCGTCGGAGGTAAACAAACGGACGCTTTTGAATCTTGAGGGATTGGTTTTGTCGATGGTCAGTTCGCATTTCATTCCCCCTACGTATGGGAAACTATAGATCATATTGTTGCTGTATGAGACTATCATCTTCAAAATTTCATCGCCCGTCAACTCAAGTACGACGGCATTGTTTTCGAAAGGGTCCATTTCAAGGATGTCGCGCACGGTGATATCGCCGGCAGGATGTGAATCAATGCGTACGCCACCAGGATTCTCTACGGCAATCTCAGCCCCTGTCTCAGCCATGAAGGCATCGCACATCAGACAGCCCAGTTCTTCGCGGGACTCAAAAGGAGTCTCGGCTGTGGCTAACACACGCTTGAAATTGGGATTGTCGCTGAAATGGTCAACCATCGACTCAACGAGTTTGTTCTTCTTTGGATACTTTTTGATGTCAATATACTCTGCTTTTTTATTGACGATCTTACCATTCTCCAGAGTGAGGGTGATGTAGGTGACGCTTCCGAACTTGTTTTTGTTCTGAGTGATGAGTATGCCGTTGACGAATTCGTCACCCTTCAGTTGGGTATGCGTGTGTCCTCCGATGATAAGGTCAAACCAAGGGAAAATCTTGGTCATCTCAATGTCATCGGGGTAGCCTAAGTGCGACAACAGGATAGTAACATCACATTGTTCGTGTAGCCAACTGTATTCGCTAATGGCTTCCATAGCTGGAGTGAACCAAATGCCATTCAGGTTGTCAGGGTGTGTACCGGGGATACCTTTTGGCCCCAATTGAATCACACCGATGACACCCACTTTCAGACCAGCCACGTCAAACACTTGATATGGTACGGTGCAAATGGCGGCAGAGTCAGTGGAAAAGACGTTCGCGCAGATGTAACGGAAGTTGGAGAGTCCGATGAGTCGCGAGAGCGAATTGGCATCAAACTCATGGTTGCCCAGTGTGGAGCCGTTGAAGCCCACCTGATTCATCAGGGCCACCATCGGGTAGCCGGAGATCTCGTGTTTGTCGTTGAGCGGGTTGCCCGTGCGGTTGTCGCCTGCCGAAAATACCAGCAGTGAGGGGTCTTCTGTCCGCAGACTATCAATCAATGCTGCTAATTGTGGGAATACGCCTATCTGGGCATGCATGTCGTTGGTGGCAAGGATATGTATATCACGCTTTTCCGCGTGAATGGTGATGGATAGTAAGAGTACCAGCACCATGAGTTTTGTTCTGATTAAATTAGTTAGCCAAAAAGACGGTTTCATTGTTGATTTGCGCTAAAAGTTATTAATGTGGCTGCAAAGGTACAAAATTTTTCTTAAATAAAAACATTTTGATTTAATTAATTCCTAACTTTGCGGTCTAAAAAACAAAAGAGAAATAAGAATAGTTAGTATTATAAAGTAGCAATATGAAGAAGTATGTAGTTTTATTGATTGCTGCCTTGGCATTGATGAGTGCTGGCAAGCAGGATGGTGCTATCACCAAAGAGAATGGTGGTTATATCATCAATACCACGACCATCGCCAGTAGTGTGGAAGGATATAATGGTCCTGTGCCTTTGAAGATCTACATCAAGAAGAATAAGGTTGAAAAGATTGAGATACTCAAGAATCAGGAGACACCGAAATATCTCGCTAAGGTGAAAAAAGCCTTGTTGAACGCTTGGGATGGACTCACTGTCAAAGAAGCCAAGGCGAAAAAGGTCGATGGTGTTACTGGTGCCACTTTTACATCGGATGCCATCAAAGAGAATGTCCAGAAAGGACTTGATTACTATCAGAAAAACAAATAAGGGGTGAATCTCACCCCTTATTTGTTTTATCATGCTGCCAGATTTCTATGGAATTAATAATGTTTTGCCAGAGGATGTAGCAGCCAGGACCTACGGAGGAGAGTGGATTCAGGTAGGTGGATGAGAGCCAAATGGCAAAGGCTGTGTTCTTTTGCCCGAGGGCCTGACCTGATTCCTGCGTATGGTTAAAATAATGTCCGATGAAACGTCCAACAGCAAACTGTACGATACACATCACCAGTCCGAGGAATGCGATGGTAAAGAGTAGTGTGACGGTAGTGTTGGCATGAACGATGTTCTTTACCGTCGTACCAGTGACAATCATCAGAGAGCATCCCCAGAGGTAGTAACTCAGGTCGCGGATGGAGATAATCTTCCGATGCAGATGGTGGGCATGGTGCTTTACGACGTAAGCCAGCAGCATCGGCACAATAAGTACGATAAACACCTCGTGGAGTATTTTCAGGAAGGCTGACATGAATGTGATGTCGGCCGATTTTTCTATCATGGGGAAACAAACGGGTACGAGCAGGGCCGTGATGAAGTTGGAGATAAACGTATAGGTGGTCATCTGCTCCAAGGAGCCGCCCAGTTTCTGTGTGACGACAGCGGCGGCAGTAGCACAGGGTGAGATAACGCACATCAGTATGGCTTCCAACAGGACGATGGTGTCGGCATCTTTGGCCATCCCAAGAATGAATGTCATGAGGATGGCAATAAAGAGTATCTGGAACAATCCCACCCAGAAATGCCACGCCACAGGACGCAGTTTGCGGAAATCAACCTTGCAGAAGGTCACGAAAAGCACAAGGAACATGAATAACGGCAGGATGGCATCAAAGATGGGTGCGAAGAAACCTCCTGCTTTGTCGAGTTGTGGCGTAAATGCAAAGATAAGATAGGCCACAGCCCCGATGCTCATGGATACGGGAAGGGTCCAGTCTTTGAGAAACCTAACTAATGCATCATTCATAATGCATGTTGGAAACTAGGCATCTTCGAGGTAGAACTTGGAATAAGCCACGTAGTGCTCGGCATTGTCTGTCTGTCCAGGGCTGACGGGCTTAAGGTATTTTGCAGGTACACCGCCCCAGATCTCACCTGCGGGAATCTTTGTGTTCTGAAGTACCAGAGCACCAGCTGCCACGATGGAACCCTCGCCGATCTCACAGCCGTCAAGCAGGGTTGACCCCATGCCAATGAGGGCATGGTCGTGGATGGTGCAGGCATGTACGGTGACATTATGTCCGATGGTGACATAGTTGCCGATATGGGTAGGCCCAGTCTCATGGGTCACGTGGACACACGACCCGTCTTGAATATTCGTACAATTGCCGATAGTGATGGGAGCCACATCGCCGCGTACCACAGCGTTAAACCACACTGAACATTCGTCGCCCATCGTTACGTCGCCTACTATCGTGGCGTTCTCGCTGAAATAGCAGTCTTTGCCCCACTTAGGAGATAGACCTCTGTAACTCTTAATCAGTGCCATCAGGGGACCTCGTATTCTATGATGCCGTCGTTGGCAGATTCTTTCTCCGACTCCTTACTTTTCTCCTCAAGGTATTGTAACATCGACTTCTTCCAGTTACGTTTATGGGTCTCGTCGATGAAATTGCCGATGAGCCACTCGCCCCGCTCAAAGAGCAATTCTATTTGCACCTTCGTATGGCTGCCTAAGTTATGCAGGGTGAAAAAGGCGTTGGCGTGGGTTCTGTCTTTCACGTCAACTTTTAGGTCACTGATGGTAATCTTCTCCCATTCGCGTGCCATAATCCAGTAGTCGGAATCAAAGAAGCTCTCCCTGCCCATGTTCTCGGCTGACTTGGAGTTTACCATACTTACTAGCGTATTCCATTCAGCAGTACAATAGGCATCATCGAGTTGATCGTTAGCGGGTGTGATGTCGTTGATTTCCGGATAAGCCTCGGCTACGGCAGTATAGATTGCGTTTACCCGTTCAGTAATCAACTCAGGGTCGGCTGAGTCCTTATCTTGACTCTTATCAACAACGTTATCCTCAATGGGAGGCGCTTCGCTTCCCATCGGGATGACGTTGGTGTTTTTATTGCCGCAACTGGCGAAGGCCATGAGGATGCAGCAAGATAGAATAACTTTTTTCATCTACGCTTTTAGAGGTTCGGATTGATCTTGCTCCACTCAGAGATGGGGGGCACGATGTTCAGTGTCACCAGCTCGTCGCGCATCTTGCAGAGGTGCTCGTAACTCTGATCCAGTTTGGCGTTCTCCTCGGCAGTACCCTGAGGAACCTCAAACTTGGCACCCTTGGCAGTCATGGTGGTCTTCATAGCCATCATGATGTGGTCGTATTTGTCGGTCTTCACATAGGTACCGACGGGGAAACGGAAGGGCTCACCGCCCATGGCTGCACGAATCATCTCAACAGAGAGATAGGCCGGGCTCTGGAAAGAAGAGCGTCCGCGGAGTTCGATGATCTTTGCGCCACCCTTGGTGACATCGACTTTCATCTGCTCCCACTCCTCAGCGGGGAACTCAGCAGTACCGATGATGTCAGTCAACTTGCGACCGGCAATCTCTACATGGCTTCCGAAGACGGCCATCTGCTCACCGTGTCCACCGTAGGTAGCGCAGCCAGTGATCTGGTTCTGCATCACACCAAATTTCTTGGCGAGAGCACTCTGCAGACGGGTGGTGTCGAGACCTGCGAGGGTTGTCACCTGACCGGGCTTCAAACCGGAATACAGCAATGTCACCAGACCGGTAAGGTCAGCGGGGTTGAAGATAATCACCACGTGCTTCACGTCAGGGCAGAACTTCTTGATGTTCTGACCGAGTTCTTCGGCAATCTTACAGTTGCCAGCGAGCAGATCCTCGCGGGTCATGCCAGCCTTACGGGGAGCACCGCCAGAAGAGATGATGTACTTGGCGTTCTTGAAAGCTTCCTCGGCATCGGTGGTAGCCACGATGTTCACATCGTCGAAGCCACTCTGGCGCATCTCCTCAGCCACACCCTCTGGAGAAAATACGTCGTACAGACAGATTTCACTTGTCAGACCCATCATCAGGGCGGTCTGTGCCATGTTCGAGCCGATCATGCCGGCTGCACCTACAATCGTAAGTTTGTCGTTTGTTAATGTTGCCATAATTGTATTATTTTTGTTTGTTATATCGAAAGTGCTGCAAAGATACGAAAAAAGCCTCACATTTCAACTCTTTTTAATATTAATCTTAGTTAATCCGTTGAAACTCTGCTAAAAACTTCGTACCTTTGTAAAGTCGAAATTACAAAAATGAATAAGAGATGAATATAAATCAACGACTTCAAGACCTGCGCGAGGTGATGCAGCGCGAGCATCTTTCTGCATTTATCTTTCCCAGTACAGACCCGCATCAGAGTGAGTATGTGGCCGATCACTGGAAAGGACGGGAGTTTATCTCCGGTTTCAACGGCTCTGCTGGTACAGCGGTGGTGACGATGACGAGTGCTGCGCTTTGGACGGACTCGCGTTATTTCATTGCGGCAGAGGATCAGTTGAAAGGGACGGAGTTTCAGTTGATGAAACTGAAGGTCGAAGGTACACCCGCCATCCCTGAGTGGATAGGACGGGAGTGTGGCCCTGGTGCTGATGTGGCCGTTGATGGTACGTGCAGTTCTGCCAATAGCGTGAAGGAATTGATTGCTGACCTCCGCAAACAGGGTGGCATCACTCTGCGCACCAATCTCGACCCATTGGCGCAGATCTGGCGGAACCGTCCACCTATCCCTGAGAATCCTGTGGAGTTCTATCCGTTGGAGTATGCTGGAGAAAGTGCGCACGACAAGATTGCTCGTATCCGTGAAGCCCTGCGTGAGAAACATGCCGACGGGATGCTGATGGCAGCCCTCGACGATATTGCATGGACACTCAACCTGCGGGGCTCGGATGTGCATTGCAATCCTGTGTTTGTCTCCTATCTGCTCATCTCGTCAAGAGATGTCACCTTATATATTAATAAGGTAAAACTCTCGTCGGAAGTCTTAACCTATTTGAAGACTGAAGGGGTAGGGGTGGCTCCCTACGAGGATGTACGCAAGGGACTGAATGCATATTTCGAGTATAATATCCTGCTGGACCCCGACGAGGTGAATTATACGCTGTATGAAGTAGTCAGGAGACAAGAGTCAGGTGTCAGAAGTAAAATAGAGATTATTGAAGAGGAGTCGCCTGTCAAGCGGATGAAAACCGTTAAGAATGAAAGGGAAATAGCGGGTTTTAGGTCGGCGATGCTGAAAGACGGCATCGCACTTGTAAAGTTCTTGAAGTGGCTTCAGCCCTATATCGGAAAACCGGAAATAAGTTCATTGACGGAAATCTCCATTGATCAGGAACTGACTGCTCTCCGCTCTGAGCAGCCCCTTTATCGCGACATTTCCTTCGACACCATTGCTGGTTATCAGGAACATGGAGCCATCGTCCACTATGAGGCAACACCTGAGACGGATGTTCCCCTGAGGCCTGAGGGCCTGTTGCTGCTCGATAGTGGCGCACAGTATCTCAACGGTACGACCGATATTACCCGAACTATTGCCCTCGGTCCTCTGACGGATGAGATGAAGAAAGTCTATACCCTTGTGCTGAAGGGGCATATTCAGATAGAACTCTGTAAGTTCCCCTCTGGTACTAGCGGTACACAGATTGATGTTCTTGCCCGTCAGGCCCTATGGCGCGAGGGACTTAACTACCTGCACGGCACGGGACATGGCGTAGGCACCTACCTCAATGTTCACGAGGGACCTCACCAGATTCGTATGGAGTGGAAGCCTGCTCCCCTCGTGGCAGGGATGACTGTTACTGACGAGCCTGGTATTTATCTCGCAGGCAAGTTTGGCGTCCGCATCGAGAACACGCTGTTGGTTACGCCATACAAGGAAACAGAGTTTGGTAAATTCCTCCAGTTCGACTCACTCACGCTCTGTCCCATCGACAAGACACCTATCATCATCGACATGCTGACACAGGAAGAACTTGACTGGCTCAACGCCTACCATCAGCGTATCTTCGACACCCTTTCGCCCCACCTCGCTCCAGACGAGGTTATTTGGCTCCGCGAAGCTTGTTCTGCTCTTATTCCGCCTCTTTCTATTTGTGTTGTGTAGTGTTTGAAAAAGTATTCCCTTAAATATGAGGGAATATATTGTCAGGTGTGCAATGGGGTAAACCAGAATAAAAACTATAGATTTTATAATGTTGGCATGAAAGATTAAACAAATTCTATGTTCAAGGATGAGAGAAATGGAGGAAATTGAGAAGATTTAAATAAAAAATAGAAAAAGATTTGTTCAATTCGTGAAAATGTTGTAACTTTGCACCCGCTTTTCAAGACCCTGTGTCAGAAAGCATTAAGTTTAACATAAAATATTTAAAGCAAAGACAAATGATTATTGTACCAGTAAAAGAAGGCGAGAACATTGAAAAGGCCCTCAAGAAGTTTAAGAGAAAGTTTGAGAAGACAGGCGTGGTGAAAGAACTCCGTCGCCGCCAGCAGTTCGACAAACCTTCTGTACTTAAGCGCCTTAAGATGGAGCACGCTATTTACGTACAGCAGTTGCGCACGAACGAGGAATAATAAAAGTTCCTAAAAAATTTGGTAGTTTCGAATAATTTCCGTAAATTCGTAGCCGAAAACGGTACATTATTGTTCCGACAAGGCTAGAAGGATGATTAACCAGTTTCTGAACTACCTGCGCTATGAGCGGAATGCATCCGCGCAGACTGTGCAGACATACGAGGAGGCTCTTGAGGAGTTTGAATCGTATCTCATACTTAGGGATAACGGACTCTCGCTGGCAAAGGCAGACACCGATCTCATCCGCGACTGGATGGAGAGTCTGATGGATAAAGGAAACTCTGCATCGACAATTAACAAAAAATTGAGTGCACTGCGTTCCTTCTATCGTTTTTCCCTCAAACGGAATCTGGTTGAGCATGATCCGGCCCACTGCGTGACCGGCCCGAAGAAATCGAAGCCGCTGCCACAATTCCTCAGGGAAGGGGAGATGGACAGGTTGCTTGACGATCTGGAATGGGATGATACTCATAAGAGTGTACGCGCGCGTACCATATTATTATTATTCTATGAGGCTGGACTCCGACGCTCGGAACTGTTGGGGCTGAACGACGAGGATGTCGATTTCGCCTCCAGCCAGTTGAAAGTGACGGGTAAGAGAAACAAGCAACGTATCATTCCCTTCGGGGAGGAATTGGCTGCAGGGTTGCAGCACTATATGGCCGTGCGCGACGCGCAGTTAGGAGGCGGGCATGGACCATTGTTCCTGAACGACAAGGGGATGAGGATCACGGGCGGTCAGGTGTATGAGATAGTCAGGAAATACCTGTCGGCTGTCACCTCGCTGAAGAAAAAGTCGCCCCACGTGCTTCGTCACACTTTTGCCACTGCAATGCTGAACAACGGTGCGGACCTTGAAGGTATCAAGAACCTATTGGGTCATGCGAGTGTTAGTACGACAGAAATCTACACCCACACCACGTTCGAGCAGTTAAAACGAGTTTACAAAGAGGCTCATCCCAGAGCCTAAGTCCTTTTTAATAACTACTAAAAATAGGAGGTAACTATGGAAATTAAGATCAAGTCGATCCATTTCGACACTACCGAGAAGTTAGAGGCGTTCATCGAAAAGAAGGTCGCCAAGTTGGAAAAATCATTTGAAGATATACAGAAAGTAGAGGTGCAACTGAAAGTAGTGAAGCCCGCAACTGCCGAGAACAAGACAGTGAGTCTGTCGGTGGCAGTGCCAGGAAGCACGCTGTTTGTAGAGAAGACCAGTGATACATTTGAGGAAAGTACTGACCTTTGCGTGGATTCCATGCGTGCACAACTACAGAAATTCAAGGAAAAATTGAGGAATAGATAAAAAAATCAAGGAAATATTTTGTTAATTCGAAAATAAGTAGTAACTTTGCAGCCGTTTTCCGACAGGTCGTAAATCTGAAACAGAGAGCGGCTGCTTAGAAACGCCTCTTTAGCTCAGTTGGCCAGAGCACGTGATTTGTAATCTCGGGGTCGTTGGTTCGAATCCGACAAGAGGCT